>JANOUN010001160.1:0-2441 GCA_031416875.1 Planctomycetota bacterium
TGTACAGAGAGCCGTGATTCGGCAGGTTCTGCCAGCAAGAGTCCAGAGGCAAGTAACGAAGCGACCAACGAAACAAGCACCGGGGCAGCTTCGACGACATCCGGAACGCGGCGGATCATCCTTCTGAACAACACCGAATCCCCCTTCTGGGACGCCGCACGAGCCGGCATCGCAAAAGCGGTTGAAGATCTAAACCTCAAAGAAAACGGCTTTACTGCCAGCATGGACAGTAACACAAACGGAGAAGAAGGTCAGATCGAGAAGCTGCGTCAGTATGGCACTCAAAGTGACATCGCAGCAGTGATTATTTCGCCAACATCTGCCACCAACGCGGCTATCGCCGATGAACTGAAGAATCTTAAGGACAAGGGAATCATCATCGGGACATTTGACAGCGACCTCGACACGAAGTTTCAGGAAACTCGCGAGTTCTACGTCGGTACCAATAACACTCGCGGCGGCGAAGTTCTTGGGACGGCGGCGAAAGGCATGAAACCAGCAGGCGGTGAATACATGCAGTTTGTTGGCTATGACAGCATGCAAAACGCCGTTCAGCGAATGGATGGATTCACAAACGCCGCCGGTGACAAGTTTACTCAAAAGGGACGGCGTACGGATGATACTGACCGAAACCGCGCACGAGACAACGTGCGTGATTCGATCGATCAAAACTTAAACCTCAGCGTCCTCGTTGGCATCTGGTCCTACAACGCTCCGGCGATCGTCGATGTTGTCAAAGAGAAAAACGTACGGGACAAATTTACGATCGTGACGTTCGACGCCGAACCGATCGCCATCCAGCAAATGTCGGAAGGCATGATCGACGCGATGGTGGTGCAGAATCCTTTCGGCATGGGCTATGACTCCGTTAAGTATGTGTTCGCCAAACTCAAGAGTGACAACGCGACGATCGCTGAAATGTTTCCGAACATGAAGGACCCAGGCGGCAATATCCGAGACACCGGCTTGAAGATTGTTGCGCCAGATGATGGCTCCCCGCTGACACCGGAGATGTTCAAGGAGTTTGGTCCGTCGGTGCAATTTCTGAAGTTGTCTGAATTCAAGGCATGGTTGAAAGAGTACAACCTGACGAGTTCGTGAGTTCGGTGTAGGATGGGCATTCTTGCCCGTCGAATCGCAGTCGGACAAGATTGTCCGACCTACTTGTGCAGGCCGGGACTCCCTTCAAGAAGATCGACAATCGTTCAATGAATTCCCGTAGTCCATCTTTCATCCGCAAACTCTCGTCGTCCGTCGAGTTCAAACTCATCCTCGCTTGGCTCGCGGTTGTCATCGGCACAACTTTGCTGGATTCCGGCCACACATACTGGCACAGGCCCGGCGCGGCAGCGGAGTTGATTATTCGTCAAGCGGTGTTGTTGGGATTGTTTGCACTTGGCAGTGCGGTGATCATCATTTCCGGTGGCATCGACCTGTCGAGCGGTTCGATGATCGCGATGAGTGCCACTGTGTTCGGCGCTCTGCTGGTTCTCGTGGATCCGGACGGATTCAAAGCCGGTCACGTATCAATGATCGCCGTCACAGTCGCAACGCTCGGCTCGATCCTGTCCGGTGTAATGGTTGGAACTCTGCATGCGTGGCTGATCACGTGCGTCGGTTTGCCGCCGTTTATCGCGACGCTCGCGACACTCGTTGGCTTGCGTAGTTTCAGTCGTGGGTTGACGAAGGCGGTGATGGATGGCAAATCACAAATCGACTTTCCAGATGCACATCTTCGAGACGTTATCAAAAGCGTACCGAATTTTTCGATCGTTTTTGTGGCGGTTGCACTTTCCATCTGGTTTCTAATGAGTCGCACTGTGATCGGGCGGCATATCCATGCGATGGGTGGCAACGAACAGGCGGCAAAGCTCAGCGGGATACGGACCGAACGGCTGAAATGGCTGGCGTACGTGATTGGTTCGGTCACCGCATCCATCGTGGGGATCGTGGATTTTGCCGCGTTAAGTTCTGCAAAACCCGACACCATGGCTCGCGGTTACGAACTCAACGCGATCGCCGCATCTGTGATCGGAGGCTGCTCACTTCAAGGTGGAGTAGGGACGATTCTTGGCACTGTGCTGGGTTGTCTGTTTATTCGCACGATCATTGATGCGGTGAACAAGATAGTTGTAGACGGCGCGGATGTTTATGAAGGCATGGTCGTCGGCATCGTCGTGGTACTGGCCGTGACGTTCAGCCAGCGTGGAGGCCAAAGAGAACGACGGCCATTCTTCGGAACGTCGATCGGCTGGGCGGCGATTCCGGTGTTGAGTTTACTCGCGGGGCTTTCGTTTATGCTGTTCTTTCGCGATAAGCCCTGGTTTGGTTCCTGGCACGCGGTGACGTTTGGCGTCATCGTGGCAGCGATTCTGATTGTACGCGGTGTTGTTGAGGTGGTCCAGAAGCGTGCGTAGGGTGCGTGCAGCGAAGCGCAACGC
>JANOUN010001161.1:0-3163 GCA_031416875.1 Planctomycetota bacterium
AATCAAGCAGTTTGCTTTCGCGGCCAGACAGCCGCTCGTCACTCCTTGCCACCTCCGAAACTCCGGTTTCCAATCTGATTCCGTGTTCAGTTCGGTGCGGCCGGAGTCTGCGACTTTGGGTTCTCCGCAGCAGGCTCGGGAGTCGCATCCGGTTCTGTTGGTGCTGGTTCTGCTGGAGCGGCCCCTGATTCGCTCTCAGTGGCTGGACGATCGGTGGCAGCAGGATCTTTTGTCTCAGAATCTGTCGCCTCATCTTCAAGCGGTGGACGATTGCCTTCCCCACCGTTTCGGCCGCCGCCCGGCGGTCCGCCCATTCCCATTCCCATTCCCATGCCTCCTGTCATCGGGCCACCTGACATTGGCCCACCTGCCCCTGGAGCCCCAGGCACGGATGGTGTATGAGCAATCTCACCTTCCATTGATGTGTAAAAGCTCACTGCCGCGGCCGGATCACTGTGATCAGACGAGACGTAAAGTTCCGGGGCTTTATCACCCATCAATGGGCGCAGCAGGCTGTACCAATAGTAGTGATGCACGTCTTCGTACTCACCCACCTGGACATCAGATTTCGACGGGAACGCAGCCACCATTCCCTGCGCTTCATCGAATGAGAAGTTTTTGAACAAGCCGTTCTCGGACACTTTGTTGTACGATCGCAAAGTCAGAAACTGTCCGAGTCCGGCGCGCACTTCAATCCCGCCGACGATGAGCACGATGCCCAGGAATACCAGCGAGACAATTGTGCGTGTGCCCGAGACCTTAGGGCCAGCGGGTGCCTTGGCAGGCGGAATTTGGGACATGACCATTCTCCATCCAGAAATAATGAATTCAGAACAACCGCGGCATTTAACAGGAACAACCCACGGGGATCTCAACGAGATCGCACTAAAATACGCTGAACCGCAACCGTTGTCACCTGATCAACGAAAGAGTCTTCCAGAATCTGCCAGCATTTCGCTGTCAACTGGCCACTCTGCACGAAGTTCGGACGTTGCGGTGTCTCCAATCCTCCACAATCTTCAAATCCCCGGCTTGCAAATACGTTGGAATTACAGCGACAATCAGACGTCCCACGCCTGCTTGTCGTTGTCCGGAGTTCATCGATGACTGGAACCGTTCTGGAACGAAGCCTGCGCAATGTCATTGCTCGGTTGCAGAAGTTACGAATTCTTCGGCGAGAGACCGTCTGCTGGCTGTTGTTGCTGGTGCCAGCAATCACGTTGACGTTATTGTTGCCGGCATCTCTCGGATACATCGGCTCAGAATTGCCCGTCCTGCTGGGTGTCACCATCATCGGCACGATCCTGTCACGCCTGCTGACGAAAACGCCAACCGTCAACGATGCCGCGAGACTGGTTGAACAGACACACCCTGAATTGAACGACGTGGTTCTCACGGCTGTCCAGGTCTCCCAGCATCCAGCGCGACGACCATCGGTGCTTTCCGCAATGGCACTGCAGGAGGCCGATCATTTCGCCAAACAACGCGACTGGTCAAGCGCTGTGCCCGGTGGGAAACTGGCGAAGTGGACGCTTCTGAGTTTTCTGTCGTTTGTCGTGATGGTGTCAAGCGTCATGGCCGCCAGCCGTTACGGTCGTGATCTCATCAAGCCCTCGGGCAAATCTGTTTTTGGCCCGGAGCAGAAGCAGACCACACTGGTGACAGAACTGGTGATCGAACCGGGCGACACCGAAATTGAACGCGGCTCGGCACTCACTGTGGTCGCAAGATTTCCTGGCGTCGTGCCAACCCGCGCCGTACTCGAATTCGTCGACGCTCAGAACGTTGCTCGTCAGTTGGCGATGACGGAAACCGTTGATGCCGGAGTCTTCGCCGCACGCATGGAAGAAATATCCAGCGACGGCGTCTATCGTGTGCTCTATGACGAAGGCGAAGCTCACGCCATTGAGCCACAGATATCGCGCGATTTCAAAGTGGCCACCTATGTGCGACCGAAACTGGAGCAGGCCGACGCCATCGTCACGCCGCCAGCCTGGTCGGGCCAACCTCAGGAAACGATCGAGGATGTCATGCGGATCACCGTGACAGAAGGCTCGACGGTCGTGCTGAAACTGCGACTCAACAAGCCCGTGGCGCTTGCGGAACTGCATCCGAAAGACGGAGCTGCAATTATCCTTGTGCCAACCCCCGCTGATCCGACGATCGTGGAAACCACCATGGTGGTGACCGACAGTAATGCATGGACCTTGCAGTTACAGGACTCGGATGGGCGAACGCCGGCGGATGAAGAACAAATCTCCATCAAGGTCAGTCGCAATCAGCCGGCGCAAGTGAAAGCCACGTTTCCCGGCAAAGACACGAACGTCTCACCGTTACAGGAATTCCTGGTCGAAGGCAAAGCAAGCGACGATTTCGGCATCGTGGGTTTTGGAGTGCAGTATTCTCTGTCCGGAGGTGAGCTGAAAGATCTGGCCTTGAAGCACGACGAGGGACCAGCCATCGCAACGGCGGACTCAACTGCTGCGGTGGACTCAACCGCCGAGACCTCAATCGCCGCTGTTCAGACGCCGCTGCTCAATGCCGTCATTTCCCATCACATCGAACTGGAGCCGCTCAAGGCGGCCCCGGACGACCTCGTCACTTATTCCTTTTGGGCGAGCGACATTGGCCCCGATGGCGCGGAACGGCGCAGTTACAGTGACATCATGTTTGCCGAAGTCCGAAGATTTGAAGAGATCTTTCGCGAGTCGCAGCAGAGCGACCAACAGCAGCAACAGCAACAACAGCAGCAAAATCAACAACAGCAGCAGGGGAGTGCCGTTGATGGCGTCCTGAAGTTGCAGAAGGAGATTATCTCCGCCACATGGAATACGATCCGAGCGGAAGCCGAAAAACGCAGGGACGGTTCGTTTGCAGCCGACGTCGGCGTCATTGCAGAATCGCAGGGCCAGGCGATTGAGCAGCTTGAAGCAGCCATGGAAGAGCTTGCCGGAGATCCACAAACGGCCGCATTGGCTGAGAAGGCGAAGGAGGAGATGGCATCCGCTCGCAAGAAGCTGGACGATGTTCGCACCGGCACAGAATCCGCACGACTCCCCGATGCGATGTTGATCGAACAATCCATCGTCCAGACACTGCTGAAAATGCGAGCGGCCGAATTTCAGGTGCGTCAGCAGCAACAGCAGCAGGGCGGAGGAGGTGG
>JANOUN010001162.1:0-2370 GCA_031416875.1 Planctomycetota bacterium
TTTCGTTCCACTCGCTTCCGTTCCTGACTCATCGTATTCGTCATCAGGATCCAGCCATTCCAAAGCCGCTCGAAGAAACTTTGCCACTGAGCCTGGAGTAACCCAGCGTTTTCAACTGAGGATCGGATTGCCGTGTTTATCGCTGGACTTCGTCAACGAGACAGCAGTCACACCACACGGGTTGTTGTGCGGACGACTTTTGAATCCGAACTTCCGATTTACGATCAGTCGCTACATCGCCTTCCAGAATGCGATCGATGACTTTCAAGAAGGCCGACTGGGACAATTCGTACATTCCCCCCCGCGCGCCGTTGAATTGGCACGACCAAGCCGCCATCGCCTGTCCAAATTCCAGCGCCGACGCCACAATCTCTCGATCAGCGTTTCTCAATCCGGCTACTCCAAGCATTCCAAGGCGGAAGATAATCCCCGTGGTACACCAGTCACCTGCCTCTGCCGTATCGGCAACAGACCCGCCATCAAGAGCCGGTAGCTTTTGCCAGCGTCCGCTGCCTTTCGTGGTTCGCAGTTTGTATCGTAATCCGTCCTCGCCTCTCGTCTCGATCAACAGCAGCGGCGACTTCGCATTAAGTACACCCTCGTTTCCGCTCAATCGATCCGAGGCGATCTTTACAATGTGCGAGACAACCAGAGCGTCGAACAGTAGAGCGGGATCACTACTTGAAGAAGGCTCGAAAATAACCAAGCATCCTCTTTCATTCGCGTCCTCCGCAAGCGACACCGCACCGCGTGATGTTCGGTCAAAGTAGAACACGTCGGCTGCTGGGAGACGAGGAGCGAGTTCCGAAATGTCGGCCGCACGGACAGCCTTATACCAAGGCAGCCACGAGCCGCACTGAGGGCATTTACGCGAAAACGAGTGTGAGGGTTCCCCAGCTTTGTTGCGCCGAATGTGCTGGACAACGACCGGAGTGCTTCCTTCCTCATCCAATGTCACAAAATCCAGATTAACTCCCCAACTCTTCAAGTCATCCGTCACTCGCTTTGATGCAGCATCCGCCCGAAGACGAGCAATCGGATAATCTCTGATTTCTATGCCGCGCACTTAATTTGTCGATGAACCAAACCTTCAACGGTGAGAGACGCAAACTTTCAGCCAGGGCGATTGGACACACTTCGAACGAGAAACAGTGCCGCGTACAAAGAAATAAACGTATTGATCCAGAGGATTGGGGCTCAGGATTTCTTTTGGAAGAGCACAATCCGTGAATTAGACGAAACCGACTGGGAAGAATGCAAGCTGGACATCCACCATATCTTCCCACAGGACTGGTGCAGCAAGCAGGGAATACAGCCGCGAAAATATGACTCCGTTTTGAACAAGACGCCGATTTCCTACAAGGCAAATCGCATGGTTGGTGGAAAAGCTCCAAGCGATTACCTGCTGCAGCTTCAAAATCACAAAAGCGTGATGCTGGAAGATGAGGGGATGGATGAATTGCTCCGCTCACATTTCATCGACCCGGGCTTCCTGCGAAACAACGATTTCACCGGCTTCCTCGAATCGCGACGGCGACTGCTGATCTCAGAAATTGCCAAGGTAATGGGAAAACCAGCGGTGGAAACAGGCGACGCGATTCCCGATGACGACCCGGACGAAGACTAGTCGCTGTCGATTCGCGCATTTCGAACTGCTGCTGATTACCAGATGCGATTCACGTTTGGTAAGGTATGCAAATCCTTGGCACCCCGTGATCCGGAGTCTCGCCGTGACCCGATTGAACGAGTACATGACGATTAAAGAGCTGCAGAGTATTTGGGGGTCGCCCTGAACACGCTGCGAAACTGGGGAAGAGAAGGTAAGATTCACGAGCTTCGACACCCGGTCAACAACTATCGGCTCTACCAGCGTCAAGACCTTGATACTCTGCTGGACGGGCTTCAACCGATCACAACACCAAATCCAGTTCGCCCTTCGCGCGGAAAAGCCAAATGAAATCTCTGCATGAGCTGTGCAAACCACGTGACAGCGTATTTGATCCGCAAAAGCGAGACACTGTGCTCGATTTGTCGGACCTGGTCGATGGTCACATCGACCCTGCAGAGTTTTTCGCTGAGAACTATATCACGGAAGGAATGAAGGCCCTGTTGAAGAATGCGTTTCTGCGCATGGAAGGCAAATCGGAACAAGGCGTCTTCAAGCTCAAACAGGCAATGGGCGGCGGTAAGACTCATAACCTGCTGTCACTGGGTTTGCTTGCTCAGCATCCGGACTTCCGCGATCAAGTGATGGGATTCATCCATAAGGCCGACAAGAAATTGGGAGCCGTGAAGGTCGTGGCCTTTTCTGGTCGCGAATCCAATACGCCATTCGGTATCTGGGGCGCAGTGTGGAGATCGGCATGCAAA
>JANOUN010001163.1:0-1695 GCA_031416875.1 Planctomycetota bacterium
CCAAAAACCACTAAATCAACAGACCGCTAGCCGCAGGCGTCGTGGTCACATTGCGCCTGCGGCTCGCCGTTAAACGAAAATACTGACCCTCAAGGAGATCCCGTCACGGAGTGACGGGGCACATTGAGTTGCCGCCAGTGCACTATGTCCATGTCCGAGCAGGCCGAGTTCGCAGGCGGTTGGCTTCATCATCGTTGACGAATGCCTCGTTCGCCGGATCGAAGGTCAGCTTTCGTTTCAGGATCCAGGACAGAGCGGCCGCATGACAGGCGATGTGGGAGTTTCGCATGACTTCCGGATTCGCCACGGTCGCTTGTCGTGACTTCACGCTGTCAAAGAAGTTTCGGGCATGCGCTGAAACGTCCAGGCCCTTGACCTTTGCCGCCGCATCCTGAAGCTCGCGACGCAGTGTATCCGACGAGACCTCCGTTTCGCCGCTGTCACCGGTTTCCAGCCAGCCTTCGTCGCCGACAAATCGCACGGGACAGGTGCCAAGTTTTGTGATCCAGTTGGGACCGCGATCACCGAATGGTGTCGGCAAAAAGTCGAGAATCAATTTTACGCCGTTCTCGTACATACAGGTGATGCCTGTGTCGGACGGCTCGAAAGAGACCGGCGTTGTATTATCGGCCTGATTAGCCCACTGGCAGAGATCGACGGTATGAGCACCCCAGTCGAGCAGTCTTGCACCCGAATCAAAGTCGTAGTATCCGCGCCACTTCCCTGCGACATACTGATTGTTGTACGGACGCCACGGAGCCGGGCCAAGCCACATGTTCCAGTCGCACTCCGCTTTGGGCGGTGCCTGTTCGCCAGGTAACCAACTGATGTCCAGCGTTGGCATATAGACCGAAGCATACAGCGTATGCAGCTTGCCGAGTTTCCCGCTATGAGCCAGCTCAACCGCCTGCACGAAGTTGGGCACACTGCGACGCTGAGTCCCAGCCTGGAAGACACGGCCCGTGGCCTGCATGGTGTCTGCCAATTGCTGACAGAGTTCAATCGTCAGTCCGCAGGGCTTTTCGCTGTAGACGTCTTTGCCTGCCTTCGCAGCCAGCATTGATGCATCGGCGTGCCAGCGATCACCTGTGGCGATCAGAACCGCATCAATATCATTGCGATCCAGGAGTTCGCGAAAGTCGCCGTACAGCTGACAGTCAGAAGTCCCGTAATGTTTATCGACGAGAGTCTTACCTGCGTCACGGCGAACGGCCTGAACATCCGCAATCGCCACGCACTGTACGTCCGTCAGACCCAGCATCGCCTGCAGATCGTATGTGCAACGTGGCCCGATCCCGATCACCCCCAACGAGATCTTTTCGCTGGGAGCCACGGCACCGCCGCGTCCCAAAACATGTGCTGGAAGAATCATGGGCACTGCTGCTGCCAGTGAAGTCCCAAGGAACTGCCGTCGCGTTTTACCGTGTTTGTTTGTCATGGTTTCACCATTTTTCTGAACACAATGTGAATAATTCGAGGCCCCGAAGGATTCCTTCTAACCTCGCAGCGTCAGAGAATCAAGCCGGTGACGGTCAGCTTGTGCGTTGTCAATCCAACGAATTGGGGTTGAACCTGTAGGCCGGACCAAGCGAAGCGCCGTTCCGGCAAGTCGGCTAAGTGCCGTTCTGGAATTTAGTGTCGTCTTTCGCTCCGCGAAAGCCACGCATCTTTCGCAGAGCGAAAGGCGACAATGGG
>JANOUN010001164.1:0-3624 GCA_031416875.1 Planctomycetota bacterium
CGCCTGATCGGCGATAATTCGCAACAGACCATTTTTTAAGGCATGCTCAGTCAGTTCACAAAGGAGTTTATGATGTCAATGAAACTGTTTTCACTTGCGACACTGTTTGTGTTCGCAACAGGTTCGTCTTTACCTGCGGCAGATATCCGGGGGCTGGAAAAAGGCACACCGGAAATGAAATCCGCGACAACTCTGGCATTCGGCCCGGAAGACATTCTGTTTGTGGGTGATGCAAAGGCGGCGACGTTGTTTGCCATCGCAACCGGCGACACGGAAGGGGATGCGTCAAAGGCGTCCATCAATATCGACAATCTTCCGAAGGCAATCGGAGATGTATTGCATACGGCGAAGGTGGAAATCAACGACATTGCCGTAAATCCTCGCACCGGTTCGGCGTTCGTGGCAGTTTCTGCGGATGACAAAGCGGCTCTGGTGAAGATCGACGGGGCCGGGAAGATGACACCACTGTCTCTGAGCGGTGTAAGTTATTCCAAAGTGATTCTGACTGACGCTCCGGAAGACAAGATCACTGGAGAGGGGCGCCGTGTGAGGAATAATCGCATGGACTCAATCACAGACATCGCATTCTTTGAAAACAAAGTGCTGGTTTCTGGCCTGAGCAACGCTCATTCCCCATCGACCGTGCGTGAGCTGAATTTTCCGTTCACCGAATCAGACAAAGGAGTGGGCATTGAAATCTATCATGCGGCGCATGGAAAGTCAGAGGACACCGCTGCGATGCGAACGTTTGTGCCGATCATGATCGATGGTGAACCCAATCTTCTGGGTGCGTATGTCTGCACCCCGCTGGTCAGGATCCCAGTCAAGGATCTAGAGGCTGCCGGAGAAAAAGTGAAGGCAACAACCGTTGCAGAACTTGGTAATATGAACAGGCCGCTCGATATGATCGCGTATGAAAAGGACGGCGCATCGTATTTGCTGCTCAGTAACAGTGCGCGTGGCGTCATGAAGATCTCCACGGCGGGCCTGAAGGAAAACAAGGGACTCACCGAACCGGTTCGCGGCGGCGGCAAGGCTGGCCAGGAGTATTCACCGGTCGATTCCATGGCGGGCGTGATACAAATGGACAAACTGAATGACACTTCGGCACTGGTTCTGGTTCATCCGGACAATAGCCCTCAGAATCTGAAGACTGTGCCTCTGCCATAGTGCTTCAGTGGTACGTTGAGCGGTACGGCATGTTGTCGCCACGGGCACGAGCCGAATGGCACCTGGTTTAAGTTCTTAGTCCCGGCTTGTTGCGGAATCGATGCCGGAGTGGCAAACAAATTCCGGCTAAAGCCGGGATTACGAACGAATGGCTCTTCTGGACCAGGCACCATAGGACGCGAGCCCGTGGACAGGAATAGAGAGTGACGGCGAGTCCTGAAAGGACGCCATTCCTCGATTGTCTCGAAAAACGGTTCGTCTTGACTTCGACCGCAGTCCAGCCTGCTGCTGCGTGTCGGACCGACGCAACACGTCACTTCATCTCTGCTGCTATGAGTCATATCGGCCACTTCAATCTGCAGTGACAAACGGTCTCCTGCAGCATGGGCACTCTCCATCGTGGCCTTTTACCACATGCAGGTGCCAGTCACCTTGACAAGGGAAATGAAGGTGTCTACGCTACTGTAGTCTGATGGGGAGCTTTGTTTTGGGAGGAGTCGTCACATGCCACGGGTGAATCGGCGGGAGATTTTCGCGGATGCGGAAATCCAGGTGTTTCATGTGATCAACCGTTGTGTGCGGAGGACGTTTCTGTGCGGGTCGGATGAGAAAACAGGCAGGGATTTCTCGCATCGCAAGGAATGGATTCGCGATCGGCTGGAAGTGCTGGCGGGGATTTTTGCGGTGGATGTGATGGGGTTTGCCGTGCTGAGCAATCACATGCATGTGGTCGTGCGGACTCGCCCGGATGTGGTGGCGACATGGTCGGACGACGAGATAGCCGTGCGTTGGTGGAACTTGTTTCCACAACGGCGGCTGAAAGATGGTTCAGCGGCGGCACCCACAGAATTCGAACTCAAACACATTCGCCACGATGCCTCCGGACTGAAGGAGAAGCGAAGACGGTTGTCGAACGTATCGTGGTTTATGAAGTGTCTGTCCGAGCCCATTGCAAAACGCGGGAATCGTGAAGAGGAGGTTACCGGCCATTTTTGGGAAGCGCGATACAAAATACAGCCGCTTCTGGATGAAATGGCGATCGCGGCGTGCATGGCGTATGTGGATCTGAATCCGATTCGAGCAGGTCTTGCGTTGACACCGGAGACAAGTGATTTCACCAGCGTGCAGGAACGAATTCTCGATCGACATTCGGCGGCGGAAGTGACGACATCAGATGCTCAGGATCAACGCATTGAGCATGGCGAGAACGCAGGCTGGCTGGCCCCTGTCACACTTGATCCTCCGCGAAAAAAAGTTCGTGAGAAACAGTCCTCTCGCCGCGCCAGCAACAAAGGTTGTTTACAGATGACGCTGGATGAGTATCTGAAGCTGCTGGACTGGACGGGTCGTCAGCTTCGCAAAGGCAAGGCTGGCAGAATTCCGTCTGACTCTGACTTCGCACCGATTCTGGAACGCCTCGACTGCAGTGCGGAATCATGGCTGGATCTGGTGCAGAATTTCCGCAAGCGTTTTCGAACCGAAGCGGGTCTTGCTGTCACATTGCAGAGTGCAAGTTCTCTCCGCCGCTCCCGCCGCCACGCCAATTCGTCTGCGTGACGTGAATCCAAAGCCGGGCCAGTCTGCCGCCGAGCCTGCGTTTTGCGTCTCGGCTCTGTGAATGCGACTTGAGGCTGCTACACTGCGGCGGGGTTGCTGCGGTTCGGCGAATGGTGCGTGACGTGAGCGAGAAATCTGAGGTGAGAGCAACATGGCAATCGGCATCAGTCCGCTGGTAGATTTCGCATTCAAGCTGATGCTGGGAAATCCGCAGCATACTGGTGTGACGATCCATTTTCTGAATTCGATTCTGATTGATCAGCCAAGAATCACTCACGTCGAGATCCTGAATCCGTTTCTGGGGAAGCAGTCCGGAGATGACAATTTGTCAGTGCTCGACATTCTGGCGACGGATGAACATGGCCGCTTGTTGAACATCGAAATGCAGACCTCGTTACCGTCGGGGATGTCGCAGCGTCTGGCTTACTACGTGTCCACTGTCTACGTCGGTCAGCTGCATGAGGGCAATCAATACTCAGAACTCCGCCCTGCGATCAGTATCTGTGTGCTGACACAGGCGATGTTTCCCGCATCGACCGAACTGCACCTGGACTTTCGGTTGCGAGAATCCTCATCCGGCCTGATTCTGACGGACGACCTGCAAATTCATCTTTTGCAGTTGAATAATCTTCGTGTGACGGCGGAGAATGTGTACCATGCGTTGCCAACTGAACGCTGGGCGTATTTTCTGCAGAACGCTGACAAGCTGACGCCGGAAGACATCCGTCGCCTGTTCCCCGATGAAGAAATTGCGGAAGCCGCAGGAGTATTGGAAATGATCTCACAGACACCTGAACAACTGATGCTCTACAACGCCCGCTTGAAATTCCAGCGTGACGAAGAGGCAAGACTGCAAAAGGCGCGTGAGGATGGAATTCGGGAAGGCGAAGCGAGAGG
>JANOUN010001165.1:0-7232 GCA_031416875.1 Planctomycetota bacterium
CGCGAAGGACACACCCTCTGCATTTCCGACGCCGTGAGCCGCATGCGCGAAGCCGGCGTCTTCCTGAGCGACCGCGTGATGGACAACCACTCTCCCGCCAAGTCTCATTCTTCCGGGTGGCCCGGCTTGATGCAAGCCGAGGGCCGCAGGCCCAGGAAACTTTAGACCGACGTTCGAGGAAGTTAGACGCCGGGTACTTCAACGACATTCCTTCTTCGGTTTCTTGTGCTGCGCACCCAGCTTGATGCAAACTGGGCCACTCTGCCGCCCGTCGCAGAGCGACATTTGACGGTAGCCGTGGGTTTCAACCCACGGATGGCGATGACACGCGAAAGGTTCGTCGCGGAGCGACGATTGGATGTGAGGAAACGGCGACACACATCCAATTGGCGGCCAATGGTGTGGCGACGGTTCAATCGTCGCTCCGCGACGAGATTGCCAGGCGTGATTGCCGACTTTGGCGGTCGCTCTGCGAGCAGGGAGAAGAACCACAGAACGACACACCAACCCCGCGTTTGATGTCACCTGCGGTTCAGTCCCGAAGGGGCGATCCTATGTCAGCCCAGGCCATCGGCCTGGGCGGACAATTCCCATGCAAATCAGGCAGCCCCAACGGGGCGACTCTAAATCTGACCAACACGCAACACGTCATCGACGATGACGAACAATCATTATCGCCGCCCCGTTGGGGCTACGCCTTGGTTTTTGCGACCGTGACCCAGGCCGATGGCCTGGGCTGGCATAGGGATGCCACGTTGTGGCGGAGGACACTCCCCGCGAGACCAATAGACCGCGTCTGTCGCAGAGCGACATTTGACGGTAGATGGCTGACACCTTTTTTGTGTTTCAGCCGCAACGTGTGCCATTGGGATGCGACGGCCGTTGCATGACTCATCTTCTGCGACGTCCGCTCCAAACACAACCGAAGTCCTGCAATCGACATTATTCCAGCCAACGCGCACTGCGAATCCTGGTCAATTCCCTTGTGTCAATGCCTGTCACCTGACCCCTCTTCGTCGCCTGACCGCTCTTCGCTGAGTTTCTTGGGCTGCGCACCCCGCTAAAAGGAAGCTGGGCCACCCCGCGTCACGCTGCGACCAAGGATAAGGACCCAAAAGTCCCGCGCTCCCAGAGCCTGTTACTGACGATGGCGATCAGCAATCGGATCCCAAGACCAGCCGGCGATCGCCTCAAACCCGTCTCTCAGCCAATCAGACAGGTTGCCGTTTCTGTATTTCCGGCGGGCGTGACCGACCCATTTACCGATTTTCACTCCACAAACCACGGTCTCATCCCTCAACATTTCCACACCTTGGTCGGCGACAAATTCTTGTAGCAGCTTGAGGTTTCGAGAATGTCCATCGCTTATCGGATTCCAAGACCAGCCCGGAGTCTCGTCCAGTGCATTCTTCAACCAATCAGGAAGGATAGCTTTTTTCCTTCGACAGTTACGCGCCCAAGTTCCAAGCTGCACGCCGTCGATCACAGTCTTTACCGTAAAATTGTCCCAGCCGTTTTGTGTCACGTAAGCGTGCAACCGTTGCAGGTTATTGCGATGTTCGTCGGCATAGGGATCCCATGACCATCCAGGGATCGCCTCCAACGCGGTTCGCAACCAGTCGGCCAGTCTCCCCTTCTTGTATTCGACACGACGGCTGGTAACCCATTGCCCAAGCTGCACTCCATTCACGGCAGACTGTGCTTTAAGTTTTGACCAGCCCTTCTTCGCCACGAAGTCGCGCAGGAGTTCCAAATTGCGATCATGGCGGGCAGTGTGGGCTGCCCAAGACCATCCGGGGATCGCCTCCAATTCAGCTTTTAGTGTGTCGGCTAACCTTCCCTTCCGAGTGTCCTGGCGAAGATTGTTGACCAATCCATAGAGATTAACGACATCGACCACGGTTCCCCGCGTAAGGCGTTCCCATCCGTGTTCTGTTACGAATGATCGCAATCGATCGACATTTTCGCGTGACTGGTCGCCGATCGGATTCCAAGACCATCTTGGAATCGCTTCCAACTCGGTGGTCAACCAATCGGCCAAAATGCCTTTCTTGTATTCGACGCGACGACTGGTAACCCATTGGCCAAGTTGCACGTCATGCACTGCCGTCTGCGCTGTGAACCTCTCCCAGCCGTGCTCGGCGACGTAGCGTTTCAGCAATCCGAGTGTTTCGAGTAACCCGCTTGTCACCATCCTCAAAGTACGCACGTAAAACGCCTGCTCAAAGTCGCGGAGTACCAGCCGCGGAACGTCCAGATGGATGTTGTCTGGCAGACTGATTCGGCCGCCGGATTTCGACCGCTTTCCCAACGACAGCCGCAGTTGGTCGAGCTCGTCGGCCAAGCGGCGGTCGTGGGCGCGCAGGGCTTTGAGGACTTGCCAGACTGGTTCGAAGGCGGACTGTGAGAGGACATGGTCGGCGTCTTCAGTCTCGTCGATGAAGACCGGGATCACGATGGTGCCGATCTGTTTGCCTTCGGCTTTGCGGATCACTCGGCCGACCGCCTGAATGATGTCGACCATTGAGCGTTTCGGGTCAATGAACGCCACGCCGTCGAGTACCGGGACATCGACTCCTTCTCCAAGGCAGGCGCAGTTGGAGAGGATGCCGCGCGTGTCGTCCGGCAGATTGCCCAGACCTTTCAGCAACGTTGCTCGCTGGCCGGCAGGCGTGTGGCCGGAGATGTGTTTCGTCCAAAGACGCAGGCTCTTCCAGTTTGTAGTTCCGCCTTTAGGCGGTGATCGTCGTTTTGTGCCGCCTAAAGGCGGAACTACGAACGACGTCATGTGCGCGATCACTCCTGGCAGGGAATCTGGCAGCGTTGGATCGACGAAACGTGCGGCCTTCGCGACCGACGAATGGAACGTGATGAGTTTTCGTAAGTCGTATTTCTTCATCGCCTTGGCGAGGCCGATCTGGGCGGCCAGCGTTCGGGCGTCGGTGCTGAGGCCGTCGGGCGTTTGGACAAGGCGAGCTTCCTCGGCCCATGCTTTGGCTTCCCGGTCGGTGACGCCGATCACGACGACCTGATAATCGGTCAGCAACGGCGGGTTCGCACTGATGGCCTCGTGGAATGTGAGCACGTGGAACTCGGGCCCGAAGACGTGGACGTCGTCCATTGAGACCAATTGGAAGAATTCCGATTCCAGTTCCGCCGCGCGGCGTTTAACGTGTTCCTTGAAGTAGCGCGGCGTGGCGGTCATGAACAGCCGCTTGCGAGCTCGGATCTTCTTGTCATCCAGCACGGTCCCGAACAAGCCCTCGGCGTTGCCGGCCAGACGGTGGGCTTCATCACAGATCACCAGATCAAATGTTTTCATTTTGCCAGCCTGTTAGCCGCGATTCGGTCGGATGACTGGTACGTCGCAAACACCACCGCCGGACGTTTGCGGCGCTGATTGAGAAACTTACGGATCTCCGCAGGATCAGTCGTGACCTTCACGCCCAGATCTGCTGTGGATTGAATTGCGGTGTCGGCCTTGCTCTGGACAACCGACTCGTCAGAACAGACGACGAGCGTGTCGAAATCCTTTGTGGCGTGACGACCCCATTCGGCAAGGTTCTGCTGCACCAGCGACAGCGATGGGACGAGGACCAGCGTGAGAGAACTCTGCAACCGCTCGGCGATCCACAATGCGGTGAGCGTCTTGCCGGTGCCGCACGCCATGATGAGTCGGCCTCGATCATGGTCTCGAAATCCTTTGACGACGGCTTTGATCGCAGTCGCCTGGTGACGTCGTGCGGTCCATCGATCCAGCGGCGGGGCGGAGCCTCCGATCTGAACCGGCCATTCAACTTCCTCCGTCAGGAAATGACCACGCAGGACCAACCCAACCGGTTTCTCTTGTCCGTGCAGGGTTCGGCGAGCCGTCGCTCCAATGTCGTCCGTCGTGGCCATGAGCAGTCGATAGGCGAACTGCGGCCGGTTTGATTCGGACAGGAACGAGTCGATTTCTCGCTTTGTTATGGCTCGATCGGGATGATCGGCCTTGGCCTGAATCGCCCACAATTCTCCGGTCCGTGTTCGCGCGACGATGTCGATTCCCGCGTCAGCACCCCACCGATCCGGCCAATCCTTCCACAGCCAGACTTTTTCGAACTGGCCTCGATACCGAGGAGCATTTTTGAGGAACCATTTGCAGAGCCATTCAAAGTCGCCGCCAAACGTTGTGCCTTTCGCATCACGGCGGATCTTCGCTTCGATGGACTCGAAGGTGCCTTTCGTCAAAGTCGGCTCAGTTGCAATCCTGATGGGCATGTTCCAGTCATTTCCGAATTCACTGGCAACTCAATTGGTGTGCGCGACGTCGCTTGACTGCCGTGGAATATCACTCGTGAATTCTACGATGAACCGGAACCAGGAGAAAGGGTGCAGCATTTGATATTGTCAAGGGAAATCAGAGGGGGAAATCACGCGGCCAAATCACCAGGCGATGACAATCTTTACGGAATGCCCCGGACGATTTCCGGGCCGATCAGCTTTGTCAGCCAGACCGGGAGTTTTTGCCAGACGGCAATGACTTTGTCGAACTTGCCGCTGTTGGGACGGACATCACCGAGGTCGCCTTTGCGATGGCAATACTGCCAGACGGCAGGATATTCCTCAGCCCCCCATTGCTGTTTGAACCTGAAGGTGCCGCTGCCCTGCGAGCTGCGGCCGAAGTCAAACGCTTTCTGACCCCGTTCCACACTGCGCTTCAGACAATGCCAGTACATCAACATGTTGCAGGCCGTGTGATTGAACTCCTGCAGCGAGCTGGCACTGGGAATGAGCGTAACTTCAGGGCCGTGCAGCAAAATGCCTGACGCGATCGGCTGGCCGCTCTGAATGACGGAACAGATCTCTGCGGAGTCCCCGAACTGCGTCAGCATTTCACGAAACAGCCGTTTCGAAAACGGTGGTGTGCCAAGGTCGCGCATGTTGCGGCAAAACACACTGTAGAACGTGTGCAGTTGATTCAGGTGCCCGAACGTGACGCTCAATGATGTATCGTTCAGCGGCTTCTTTACCTGGCTGCGAAGTTTTGATTTGAGTCCCGTCCAGAGTTCGTCTGCGGTCGCAGGCAATGCCAGTCGCATGTGAACTTTTTCGGTGTTGACGGAGTTCAATCGGACATGTTCAGCACGGCGTTCGTGCCGCAATTCCAGATGTTTCACATCGAGCGAATCGGCCAGCGCGACTGCCCTGTCGATCAGTTGCGACGCGACTGCAGGCGTATTGGCAAGCACGCCGCCGGTATTGAGATACGGCTGGCTGACAAGGAAACTCCCGAAGATCGGGCCGGAGATGTGCATCAGCGGCAGGACACCGACAATCTTTCGATCCTGTTCGACCCATAGAAAGTACGGACGATGGCGAAGCGCCGTCGCAAAGACCGACGCCCATTCCGCACGCAGATGAAACCCCTCGTAGCCCCAGCGCGAAAGGTAATCGTTCCAGCCAGCAGGCGCGGTGGTGCCGCAATGCAGCGTGGTCAAAGTCGGAGGCGATGATACGAGTGTTGTGGTCATGGGTTGATTCGTGAGGTGAGGTGATTGTCGTTGGTTGGAATCCGCAATATTGTGCTGTTGACGATGCTGGAGAAGTGGAATCACAGTCGCGGAGCGACTGAGCTACGTAGACCGGTCGCTCCGCGACCCGTGTTTACTGTTAGCGACCGCTCGCAGTTGCAATTGGTCGCTCAGCTTTCGGCGCTCCTTGTTCAGCAACGATGTTGATTTGTCCCGCAATTCCGGATGACAGCCGTCGGTACACGTCAACGACTTTCTTCATGCGGCGATCAAAGCCGAAGCGACGTTCGATTGTCTGCCGACCAGCGGCTGCAAGGTGAGATCGCAAGTTATCGGATAAAAGACACCTTTGCATCGCATCGTGCAGGGCGTCTTCATTGTCGATGGGAACGACAAGGCCATTCTGCTGGTGCTGCACAAGGTTCGGAATGCCATTACAGTTCGTCGCCACGACCGCCCGCTGAGATGCCATCGCTTCCAGGACCACGTTCGGCAGTCCTTCGCGCAGACTGCTGAGAACAAACAGATCGATCGCACGGTAGAGTTCGCGTGGCTCAGGCAGGAATCCGCAGAGTCGAATGTGGTCCTGCAGTTCCAGATCATGAATCTGTTGCTGGAGCTGGTTTCGAAGATGTCCTTCGCCCGCAATGACAAGGCCCATCGGGTGGCCCGAGTGAATCAGTCTTGCAGCCGCATTGATCAGGTGACAAAAGCCTTTTTCTTCGGACAGTCGTCCGGCGGCACCAACCAGCAATCGCCGCGAATCGAAGCCAAAGCGAGCTTTATCAATCAGTGTCGGCGGTGCGGTGGAGTAGTCATCCAGGACAATGGCATTATCAATCTGGTGCAGTCGATCGACTGATACCCCGCTTTCGACACAGCGTTCGTGCAGATCCTGCGACACGCAAATGATCTGCTCGTACCGCTTCAAGCAGAAGCGATCAATCATGTAGTAAATCGGCGTCTTCGCGGTGAATCGAACCCAGCCGTGCGCAGTCGTGACCAGGTGCATGCGATGAAATCGACGCACCAAGAGCCCCAGGGCGTTGCTCTTATAGTCATGAGCGTGCCAGACGCTGACGTTCCGATCACGGCAGATGCGAATACAGTCGCGCACGACACGCCAGTCGAACGGTCCGCGATCATCAATGCCGATAATCTCGGCACCGGCTGCAGCGGCTTTACGCTCCAGCGTGGCAAAACCCGGATCTCCGGGAGGCCGCATGAACAGGCACGCGCAGTCGATACCGTATTCTTTCAGATACCGCGGAGAATTCAGAATCGTCTTCTCCGGCCCGCCTCCGGTTCCTGTCACCACACGCGTGTGCAGCACGAACGGACGCGATTCCGCAATGCCGATCAATGAGTCAGCATGTCCTGAGTTTGTCATGGCTCGTTTCCCCTCAATACACCTTCGAGAACCTCAGCCTTGCTCTTCCAGTCTTCGTGCTGCAGGCGATTTCTGGCGATGGCCTGTGATGCCGCAATTCCATTCGTGATTCGGTGGCGGACGAGTTGACTAAACTGTGCTGGACTTTCCGCCACATCCAGACAATCGCTCCACGCATTCGTCGATGGAAGGCGATTGACGACCACCGGCCTTCCGGTCGCCAGATATTCCTTCAGCTTCAACGGCTGCATTGCCCGCGTCACTGGCAGGTCAGCGTAGGGCATGATGAGCACCGCGGCCTGCCGGGCAATCGCAGGCAGCGCCGCCAG
>JANOUN010001166.1:0-1587 GCA_031416875.1 Planctomycetota bacterium
CATGCGGTCTTCCTTGAAGTACCAATGCAGGGCATTTGTGGAGAGATAGTTGCGATAGACCGCCTGAACCCGCTGTATGAGTCGTTCGATGGCTTGTTGAGGATCGTCAATGACCGGGCCGCGGGCCGGAATGATCTGGTCCGGCTTTTCGGCGGCGATTTTCTGCAAACTGGCGACCAGTCCGGCAAGGCGTGAACCGAAGCCGTGGTAACCACGGATCTGCGCATCCGCGATATCGTCCTGAAAGCTGTAGAGATCCAGAATCTGGCCGTCACCATAAATCAGATCGCCGGTAAACGCGATCTTTTTCCCGTCAACTTCTGTGAGCCAGGATACCGATCCGCGCGTGAACCCCGGCGTTTCAACGACTCGCAGCGTAACACCCTGCCATTCGACAGTGTCACCATCGTTGACCCATCGCTCGACGGGAATGGCAGCGGGCAGGATCTTTGTCGTCTGCTGTGCGTAATCATGAAACCGCCCCTTGGCGAATTCCTTCCAGAAGTCGCCTGGCTTTTCCAGTCCGAACCGTTCCCGGTTGGGAGCGATGACTTTTGTCCCCGCATCGATCAGTGGTTTCGCTTTCCAGACAATATCGCGGCGACCGTGTGCGAGCAGAACGTAGTCCACGGCGGCCGCGCCATCGGCTTTCCAGCCATACACGGCGAGTCGGTGACCGTTTGCTTCAAGAAGAACACCGTTCACTGGCCCGGGATCAACGGAGATTCTGACATCTGCTGGTGCAGCGGACGTGAGAACTCCAAACGCGAACACGACAGCGGAGGAAAGGGCAGCGATCACGTTCATGATGAACCTCGAACAACGCCGTGACAAGGCAGCGCCGGGCAGTCCCGGCAATCTGTCGCAATAGTGTGACAGAAATGATTTCGAGCCGCCAATGGAAGCGGATGAATCTTGGTGCGGGCTTCGCCCGCAGCCCCTGGTCAAGGCAGGGACTCAGGAATTCAAGCGACAGAAAAATGAGTGACAGAAAAATGAATTGCAGAAAGACGACGGTTTTCTGCAACCTGAATCATCCGCGGTCTGGCGGCTTTGTGTGAGATCTCCATATCTCACGGTCGCTATCTTTCTGTCCCTTATTTTTCTGTCGCACTTGCCCCGCAGCTGCAAACAGCTGCATGAAAATCTTCTCAGAAAAACAATATGATCAACGTTTGCTGAGCAGAGGCATCACGTGGCGAGCACGATCTGAACCCGGCACAGGTGCGTCGATGCACCGCATGAATCCACACGCCAGGCCCCCTGTTCGTGGGCGCTCGTTCGACGCCGATGCGTCAACATGGGACACTTTGGACTTCACTCCACTTCAACTTTGGTATCTTGCTTCGTCCGATGCGCGCAACATTGTGGCTCGACACTCTGTGGTGAGAATTCCCGCCACGGAGTGTCGGGGCACATTGGGATGCGGGCGAAGCCTGGTTTAACCCAGGTTCAGCATGGTATCCGGAGTTTTGAAATTCGTAGGGTGTGACAAGCAGCTGGCAAGCTGCGAAGGCACACCACATGTGCGCTGAATCCTCGGTGTGCCCGCGCTCGCGTTGCTCGCTTGTCACACCCTACAGAAAA
>JANOUN010001167.1:0-2908 GCA_031416875.1 Planctomycetota bacterium
AGTACGACGAATACGACGACCGTTTGGATACAGAAAAGTATCTCGAATGGTCAAAGAAATGGATGACCCAGGTTCACCGCATCCTTACGTCGAATGGTGCCTTCTGGCTTGCGATTGGTGATGAGTATGCCGCAGAGTTGAAGATTGAAGCCCAAAAGCTTGGCTTCCATTGCCGAAGCTGGGTGATCTGGTATTACACTTTTGGTGTTCATTGCACGAAGAAGTTCACTCGTTCTCACGCACATTTGTTTCATTTTGTCCGAAGCAAAGACCTGTTCACGTTCAACTCGGACGCAGTCAAAGTCCCCTCCGCCCGGCAGTTGGTCTACAAGGATGCCAGAGCCGCGAGCGGAGGTCGAATGCCCGACGACACGTTTATTCTTCGACCTCAGGACTGTGTCGATGGGTTTACGCCAGATGAAGATACTTGGTACTTCCCTCGAGTTGCGGGCACGTTCAAAGAGCGCGAAGGTTTCCATGGATGCCAGATGCCCGAGCAGTTGTTGGGGAGAATTGTGAGAGCGTGTTCCAACAAGGACGACGTTGTTTTCGATCCTTTTTCCGGGAGTGCAACGACGCTGGCAGTGGCTAAGAAACTGGGACGACGGTTTCTGGGGTTCGAGCTTTCGAAGGACTATGTAGTTCGCGGCACCAAGAGGTTGGCGGACATTTTCGTTGACGAGCGCCTTGAAGGTGCTGACGAGCCGAAGGTTAGCGCGCCAGCGACAAACCCTACTACCAAGACATATATGGTTAGCGCAAAGGCCGAACGCCCAACCTTGCGTTCGGAAATGCCAGTGCCGCGCGGAATCGCAGATTCAGCGGGGCTAATTGAGTGCCTCGCGGCAACCTATGAGGGGTACTCGCTCGATCGTGTGGTTGCGGATAGTGAAGTAAATCGGCACCTCCAGAAAGAGTGTGATAGGAAAGGCATTGAAGGCACACCGGCAGAACGGAACCGCATGCTGTTTGGACTCCGAAAAAAGGGCCAGCTAACAAAGGCGGGCATTCGCACTCAAGTGCGGACTGAATTTTCTTGGGATCACCTGAGTAAGTTCATGTTTGCAAGTGAAATTGCGTGGCGTCGAACCTTGGATGAATTCCAGTTGAGTTTGGATGACATTCTGTGCGATCCGACGACTGCGTCACACTTCGACGGCATTGCCGCAATGTTTGCACCGGGATTCACTTCACTTGAGTATAGATGGGCAGCATTCTCTAGACGGAAGCGCAATAAGAAGGCTGTTGATTTTGCTCGAAACAAAGCTGATGAACTCAAAATCTCAAAGTTTGGGAAAGGAATTCGCCTTGGCGAGTTGGACTTCACGTTACTGCCTGCCAGCGAAGGTCTTTATGGAATAGCCACAACCGTTGGGAAGAAATCCGAGTTCCTTTTTGCAGGCGAAACGGTGGATCTGCGATTGCAGCTTGAAAGCCAGTTCTGCAAACAAGCGGTGAGGTCAGCATGGCTTCACGGGGGAAAAGATTTACTGATCCATTACCGAGTGCTCCCTACCGTGCTCGATCATCCCTTGGTTCGCACGGTCCTCCTACAGCAGTTATACGAGCCAAAATGGAACGTGCTGGAGCGGATGTCTGTATGACGTCCCTACTGCGAGAGGCCTTTCAGCAGGTCCACGAAGGTTACTCCGTCGATCGAGTTATATGTGACCCCGAATTGAATGAGAAATTTGTTGCCAAGTGCGGTTCCCTCGGGCTGCCCAACAGTTCGCTAGCGCTAAATCGCGGCCTTTTGAGCCTACGAAAATCGGGGAAACTGGCAGTTCTTACAACGAAGCAAACCAGATTCATTGATGATGAATATCGCTTCGCAGCAGAAATGTCGATTAGGCATTTGGAGCGACGTGACGCATTGTCGCTGGATGAAATCCTGATCAATCCGGTGCGAGCAGTGGAATTTGACAACCTTTGCGCAGACTTAAGCCCCGGAGCGACCCCATTGCAATATCGGTGGTCAGCCCTTGGACTACGGAAACAGCGAGGCTTGTCTCCTGAGATCATCTCACACGCCATTCCAGCAACGTCAGTTGTGATATACAGCTGCAATTCCATCACCACTGATCAAATCCCGACCGCAGCTGGCCTCTACATTTTTTTTGACGAAAGTCAAACATTGTATGTTGGGGAGGCCTCAAACCTCCGCTCTCGCTTGAAGAAGCACTTGGACCATTCCGACAATAAACAACTGGCCCGATGGCTTTGGGAGCATGGGTTCGAAAAGGCGCGAATAGAACTCCATGTGCTCGACGTGGACTATTCGACCCGAGTTCGTCGGTCGCTGGAGTCAGAACTGATTCGCTCCAGAAAGCCGGCATTCAACATTAAGGGCTTGGACGATAGGCCGATTTGCCCCACGATGTGACTGCCGTTAGGACTGCCAGTACCCATCTTCTTCCAAACCACGTATTGGACAGACATTATCCGCAGGCAGGACGGCGAGAACACTCTGTTCTAGTGCCGCCCTGGGATGCGCAATAGCGTAAGCGTACAGCAGCACCATCTGGTATTTCGGTCCACCAGCGCCTTCCGGCAATGGTTGAGCTCAGCCTTTGGCGTTTCTTCTTTCCTCACGAGAGCGCTGTTTGCGGTCGGCGCGGTCTCGACGCTCATCCTTGCGGTAGGTGCGGATGTGATCGGGATGGTTGGCGGCCCAGATGTCGGGGCGGAGGGAATGGTAGTCCGTTGAGCCAGCCAATAGAGCGTCGAGTACTCCTTTGATGTAAGCCCAGACATGCAGATCGTTGCGGATCGCGCTGCTGACCAGTGTCATCAGATCGGCCGTCCGGCCACCGGCGGCAAGGCTGCCGATGAAGAGCCAGTTTTTTCGACCGATGGCCACCTGCTTCATTAATTGTTCCGTCAAATTGTTATCAATCGGCACATGCGC
>JANOUN010001168.1:0-3870 GCA_031416875.1 Planctomycetota bacterium
TCGCATGGCTGTCCTGTTCACGATCATGGCCAATGCGAAACGACATCACCTTGAGCCGTTTGCATATGTGCGTGATCTTGTGGTGACGATGTCATCTTTGTGCGCCGCAGGCGGAGTCGATGTGCCGGACTTCACGGAGGCAACGGATCTCACCGAGATCGAGTTTCGTGAACTCGGAATGTCGCTGGCCAATCAACTGCCGGGTGAAGCCATGACCGCGATGCTGCCGGACCACTGGGCTGCGGCTCATGCGAAACACATGCTGGTGCATCGAATCGAAGAAGCACGCCAGGTTGCCAACCGCAAACGCGACGATCGCCAAAAACGCCGCGACAAAATCGCCGCCGCCGATGTCCGCCCCGCAGCGGATCGGTGAACCGGAACGCCGTTGGAACGAATGGGATCCCCGGACGCTTACCGGCGTGGGACTGGCGGTCATCTATGTGGAGTTTGACTAGGGAACCGACATCTACATCGACCGGCAGATCGTGGCGGAGAAGCTGGCCTTGGCAAGCGATCGGATGCCCAAGGGGATTCGCCCGCAACTGGCACCCATCGCTTCGATCATGGGTCAGATCATGCACATCGGCATGTGGAGTGAGGGAGGGAAGACGGACCCGATGGAAGTCCGCACGCTCGCGGATTGGGTGGTGCGGCAACGCCTGCTGACCATTCCCGGAGTGGCTCAGGTCGTCACGATGGGGGGCGGACGCAAACAGTTTCAAGTGCTCGTCAACCCGGAGTTGTTGGTGACGTATGACGTGACGTTGCAGGGTGTCGAACGAGCAGTCGGCGCGAGCAACGCCAACGCCACCGGCGGTTATTTGAATATCGGGGCCAACGAGTATCTCGTCCGCGGGCTGGGACGCCTGAAATCCCTCGACGAGTTGAACAATGTCGTCGTGAAGACGGACGTCAAGCGGCCCGTGCTGCTGCGGCAGGTGGCACGCATCATCGAAGGCGCGCAGGTCAAACGCGGCGATTCGTCCGTCAACGGACAACCCGCCGTGATCCTGACCATCTCCAAACAGCCGGGAGTCGATACGCGCCATCTAACCGACTTGGTCATCGCAGCGTTGAAGGAGATGCAGCCCACACTCCCGGCAGACATTCGCATCAACGCCGAGGTGTACCAGCAGAAAGGGTTCATCGAACTGAGCATTCGCAACATCATTGAGGCATTGCGCGAAGGCGGCGTGCTGGTGGTCCTCATCCTGTTTGTGTTCCTGCTGAACTTCCGCACGACATTCATCACGCTGACGGCCATTCCGCTGTCGCTGGTCATGACCGGCTTAGTCTTCAAGTGGTACGGCATGTCGATCAACACCATGACGCTGGGGGGGCTGGCGGTGGCAATGGGCGAACTGACCGATGCCGCCGTCGTGACCGTGGAGAACATCTTCCGGCGGCTGCGCGAAAACCGCCGCGCCGCGCAACCCAAGCCTCCGTTGCAAGTCGTGTACGAGGCCAGCAGCGAGGTGCGAAACTCACTGGTGTTCGGCACGATCCTGGTCGTGTTGGTGTGCGTGCCGTTGTTCGCGCTGTCGGGCATCGAGGGGCGATTGTTCGCGCCACTGGCGGTGGCTTACATCGTGTCGATCCTAGCGTCGCTGCTCGTCTCACTGACCGTCACGCCCGTGCTGTCGTACTGGCTGCTGCCGCAAGCCAAATTCCTGAGCCATGAGCAGGATGGATTCTTGCTGCGGTGGCTGAAGTGGATCGCCGGCTTCGCGATTCGGTTGAGCGTCCGTCATCCGTGGCCGATACTCGGCGCGGTGGCCGGCGCGGTCGCCGTGAGCGTCCTGCTGGTGACGCAAATGGGACGCGACTTCCTGCCTCCCTTCAACGAAGGGAGCGTGCAGGTCAACGTGCTGCTGCCGCCCGGCACGTCGCTGGAAACTTCCAGTCACATCGCCGGCATGGTCGAGCGAAAGTTGGCGAAGATCAAAGGCGTGGTGCAGTTCGGCCGCAGGACCGGGCGGGCCGAGTTGGATGAGCATGCCGAAGGGGTCGACACCTCGGAAATCATCGTCACGTTCGATCCGAAAAGTGGTCGCACGCGCGATGAGATTTTGGAGAACCTCCGCGAGGACTTGGGACAGGTGCCCGGTGTTGTGATTTCCGCCGAGCAACCGTTGCAGCATTTGATCTCGCACATGCTCTCCGGTGTGAAGGCTCAGGTCGGGATCAAGCTGTACGGCGACGACCTGACAGTGCTGCGCAACACCGCCCAGCAGATGAAGACCGCCATTCAGGGGGTGTCCGGCATCAAAGACCTGATGGTCGAACAGCAAGTGGAAATCCCCCAATTGCAAATTCAGTTGGACCGCGAACGTCTGACGCACTACGGCCTGAATTCCGACACCGTCAACGAGTTCATCGAGACGGCCATGAATGGCCGGATCGTCTCGGAAATCGTGCAGGGGCAGCGCAAGTACGATCTGATCGTGCGTCTGGACGAGCCGTATCGGCTCGAACCGCAATACCTGAAGCGACTGGCGTTGTACCTGCCCAGCGGCGCACGCATTCCGCTGTCGGCGGTCGCCGACGTGATCAACAGCAGCGGGCCGAACACGATCAATCGCGAGAACGTGCGCCGCCGGATCATCGTGCAGTGCAACACCGCCGGCCGCGACCTCGCGGGCGTCGTCACCGACATTCAACAACGGCTGGCACCCATTCAAGCGAAGCTGCCGGCCGGCTATTTCATCGAGTACGGCGGACAGTTCGAGAGCCAACAAGCGGCGACGCGGATGATCGGCTTGCTGAGCCTGATGTCTCTGACGGGCATGTTCCTGACGCTCTACACGCTGTTCCGATCGGTCAACCTGTCGCTGCAAGTGCTCGCGGCTCTGCCGATCGCCGCGATTGGCGCGGTCGCCGCGCTGCTGATCACCCGGCAGTCGCTCACCGTCGCCAGCATGGTCGGGTTCATCTCGCTGTGCGGCATCGCGTCTCGCAACGGCATTCAACTGATCTCCCACTACTTGCACTTGATGCGGCACGAGGGCGAAAGCTTCACGCCGCAAATGATCGAACGCGCCGGCCAGGAACGCGTGGCTCCGATCTTGATGACCGCGTTCGCCGGCATCGGCCTGATTCCCTTGGTGCTGGCGTCAGGGGAGCCAGGCAAAGAAATCCTGTATCCGGTCGCGACCGTCATTCTGGGCGGACTGGTCAGTTCCACGCTTCTCGACTTCTTCGTCCGTCCCGCCCTCTTCTGGCGCTTCGGCCGCAAAGTCGCCGAACAGCAGATGCAGGCGGACGAACACGAGGAGCTGTCCGACGGAGGCCACTCGCCACTGCCAACGACAGCCCTCGCCGCAACATCAACCATCGCGAGCTTATCGGCACATTGACGCTCGTGTTGAAGGCAGGTTCGGCATCACACCGAAACCCCATTTTTCCGAGAAACTCAAAGGGGGCTCTTTTGCGAAGGGGTCATGCGCGTTTGCAGAGGGGGCATCGGCAGAATCTGTGGTTCAGTCTGGGTATGGTGGCGTTCCTTGTGCCTGCGACGCTCATTGGGCTGCAAATGGGAGCCGCCGTCGTATTCCACGAAGGATCGACACTTCTTGTCGTGTTCAATGCGCTCCGGCTGCTGAATTATCGCGGCAAGTAGGCAGCATTTCGAGTTGGCGAAAGGCCGTCAGGTTGCCGTTGCAGCGGAATACGACGGTCGCATGAGAATATCGGCGGCTTTTACCGCTTGAGCCTCGGGTGCTGGATGCCAGACGACAAAATGTAGCATCGGCTACAATTAATGTTGCGGCTGAATGCTTTGAAACGCCGTTTGATGGAATGGCACAGTTACTTTCACATTCAAGTGCACAACCGATATGAAACTCCCCTTGCTGACATACATCCTTC
>JANOUN010001169.1:0-2130 GCA_031416875.1 Planctomycetota bacterium
CCTACGTTATCCAGATTCGCCCTCCGGTGCCTCTCACTTGCCACCCCTGTTGCACTTCAAGTTTGAATTCGCCTACGTGAACATTTTCCGTCATTGCATCCTTCAGGGATCCAAACACATTGAAAATGTGTCGATTTCCCGGAACCATTCGCACCGACAAGTACGCACATCCGCGGGATATTGCGCAATTCCGCGTCGCGAAACGCCTTAAAATTCTTCAGCCGAATAGATTCCAGCTTCATCGATCAACTCCCAATATCTTTCTTCGTCAGCGACCAGCGTATCGTAAACAAAGACTGCTGCGTGGTTTTCTGCTGAAGCTTACCTTCAATCTCTTCGATCAGTGCCTTTCGCCGACGGTCAATTTCATCCTGCGCATCAAATAGCGATCGCCGCTTCGTAGTGCGGTGCTGTTCAAGATGCTTGATCTGCTTTTGTCCGGCGAGTTTCTCTTCAAGCGTCAGTGCTGTTGTTGCCGATCGGCGAGCTTCTTTGATCTGGCGATCGATTTCCTTGATTTCTCGTTCCAGTCCGGCTTTCAGATCATCCGCCCAGCCATCCAGCTTCTCTGCCTCTAATTCAAAGAACTGTGCATTGCGTTGTGAGATTGTCCGTTGAATGGCTTGTTGCCTGGATTCCACAAGGTTAATCAATTGGGTGATGTCATCTTTCGCCGTCGCTTCCTGGGTACTTTTTGCCGACAAGGAAAACAGTCGCTGCGCAACGCCTTCTTCCAAAACGTCACCGTCGTCTGTTGTCGCTGCGAGGATGAGGTGATCTTCTGCGGTATCGAGTGACTCCACGGTGAATTCGACGGCGGTCAGCAGTCCGGATCGGCCAACATAAGGCTCCAGCGAACTGATTCGACCCACGTAGCCGGTCAGATCAAAGATGATTTCCGCAGGAGACAAGGACCTGGCTTTGGCAACAGCCCGTATTGCCTGAGCCAATGGATGTCCGAGCCGATACAAATGGGCCTGACCGCTGCGGCGTGGCAGTTCATATCTGCCCGACGGCACATCCACGTTCGGAGGATTACAGCGAAGTGTAAACGAGGAATCGCTGTCGAACTCCGCAAACTCTGCCAGTTCGAATCGGGTCAGTCGCATCAGGAGTTGCTCATAACGACTGAGGCAGCTCCGTGATCGTTCGTCGTGAATACGAAGTTTCTCGCGAACTTCGTCGTCGAAATTCTCGAGCAACTGCTGACGGGTTCGTGTCATCGCGTCATTGATCTGCGAACTCAATTCCACCTGCAGCTGGTCAAAGGCTGCTTTGATCTGGTCGGGATGGCGGCACCGTTGGTAGATCCCACTGATCCGTTTCTCGAAGTCGACTCCAGACTCAATGGCCCCCAGCACTTCGTCACTGGCACCGAAAACGCCTTCAAACAGACGAAACTTTTCGGACAGCAACTGGAATACTCGCTGGTCCGCTTCATTCTTTTGGTTCAGGAAGTTGACCACAACAACATCGTGCTTCTGCCCGTAGCGGTGACAGCGTCCGATTCGCTGCTCAATTCGCTGTGGGTTCCAGGGAAGATCATAATTCACGACCAGCGAGCAAAACTGAAGATTAATCCCTTCAGCCCCCGCTTCTGTCGCAATCATGATTTCGCCCTGCTCGCGAAAATAATCGACCAGAGCCGATCGCATGTCGGCCGTCCGGGAACCTGTGATTCGATCTGTACCGGCGTTTTGCTCAATCCAAGCCGCGTAGATTTGCCGTGACTTCACATCATTGTTCGAACCGTTGAACAATACGACCTTGTCGCTGTGCGGTCCATCGGCCAGAACTCGCAGCAGGTAGTCCTGGGTTTTACGTGATTCCGTAAAAACGATGGCTTTCCGTTGTGCTCCCAGCCGTTCTGCTTCGGCAAAGGCTCGATCCAGGGCGACAACAAGTGCCTGTCCCTTGGAGTTATGCGTGATCGAAACTGCCAGATCGCGAAACTGCTGCAGGTCGACAATCTCAGCTTTGATTGCATTGCGATCTTCCGGGGTCAGTGGTTCAGAAGACTCATCTTCCGGCCATTCGTCCGCCGTCTCGTCGAGCGATTCGTAGTCCTGATCAAGTTCGTCTTCGAGCGAAATGACTGGATCTGCTTGAGTGAGTTTTCCCTGAAGCCGT
>JANOUN010001170.1:0-2148 GCA_031416875.1 Planctomycetota bacterium
TGGGCGTCCAGTCGGCGTCTCAGGTTTTTCGAGACGCATCTCGGGAGCGTGCCATAAGGATGGCATTGGCAGTGGCTCGTTTAACCGCGTGCCCAGCGGGCCGCGATTGTTCTATTTGAAATTTCGTATTTGAGATTTGAAATACGAAGCGCGGGGCGTTGCCCACGCGGTTAAACTCCGCGCGGCCAGGGCTGGGGAACGTGTTGTTGAGTGAGCAGCAAAGCGTTAGCGGGCTGTGCATTCGGTCAGCACCGGCGGCTAGCGCCTTGCCGCTCACAAAACCTCAAATCTGCCCACGCGGTTCAACGAGTTTGCCATTCTCAACGTCTGAAGAAGAAAGCGGCGACAAGTCGCCGCACTCCACAGAACCCTCACTTCACCGCGCCATCGACCTCGGAAAAACTATACATTCGTTCAATTGTCCGGCAGTTTTAGCCGGACGTTGATCAGCAAAAGTTGCGAAATGACGGACCGGGCAGGCGTTGGTTGCCAGAGTGTCCGAGTTGGTGTTGACGCCATTTGCTGAATCCGCATGATTCGCTCAAGTTCTCCTCAAGCTGCCGCGAAGCGTCTCTCCTCAACCCGATTTCTTCGGGAGTCGCAGCCTGAAACAAAGGCTCAACCGAGCCACCTGTCCAACATCTTGCCCATTTTCACTCTCTCAGCAGGTGATCCTGTGAAGAAGTTTTCTTCCCTGGCGATCGCAGCAATTCTGTTGCTGACAACGCAGCGAACTGCCTTCGGGCAGGCCGGATATCCGTCGGCCTACACGAATGGCGGTGGATATCAGAATTTCAATGCGTACCAGAATTCCGGCGGTAATCCGTACGCTGGCGGCTATCACTATGGTGGCCAGCCCTCGCCGTACGGCAGTTATCCGCATGCCGCGCATCGGCATTCGAATGCTGGATATCAGCGTTCGGTCGCGATGCAGCAGTCCATCTACGAACCGACGCTGACAGCGATGACAATGTTTCAGGACGGTGAAGTTCCCGTGCCGCCAGACGCGGGCGCGATTCCATCGCCCGGCACATTTCAGCCGTCCGATCCGAACGTCGGTATTCCGAATGCAAGTGGACCGATTATTTCTTCACCCGACATGACGCTGCCATTGTACGATGACACGACGACATGGAATGCATTTGCTCCTCCGATCACATCTGATCCGTTCGTCGGTCAGCCCGGCGGAGACCCGTATGCACCGTACAGTCCCTATCAGCAGGGCATACCTCCTCAGGGCGCGTATGCTTACGGAGCCAACCCTGCAAATCCTTATCGCTTCGGCTGGTGCAGTCGACTGAATGCTTCGTGGTTGCCGAACGGTGGCGTCGAGGGCGCTCCGGTGGGAGTTACCGATGGGATGGATATCGTTGGTGTCGATTACGACCTCACCAATACGACACCGCTGGTTCCTGGCTGGATTCTGAACTGGACCAATCAGTTCGGCTGGCGCAACTGGAGCGGCCCCGGTGGCACGCTGAATCTGCCGAGCAACGTATTCCGTCTGGGAATCGATCTGGAGCTTGAAACACCAAAGTCCGGGCCCTACAGCATCAGCCTCGGAGTCACACCATCGATTAATACGGATTTCGATTCCGGTGCGTTCAGTGAAGGATTTCAGCTGGATGCACGCGGCATCCTGTTTATGCAACTGGATCAGTACTGGACGCTGGGGCTGGGTGCTCAATACTGGGATCGAGTCGACAGCATTGTGATTCCCTGGGCTGGTCTGATCTATCGCGATGATTACTGGGAATGGCAGTTGATGTACCCTGAAGCTCGTGTGAGTCTGTTTCTGGGGAACGAATCGTACTGGTCGAAGTGGCTTTATGTGCGAGCGGAATACCATGTGGAAGCGTACGGCGTGAACAGCACGTATGCGGGCGTTAACTCAGACAATCAGATCCAGCTTGCCGACAAGCGTCTTCTGCTGGGTCTGAAAATGGACGCTGGCATGTACAGCTGGATTATCGAAGGCGGATGGGTGTTTGATCGCGATGTTGAATTTGACAACACGGTTCCCGGCTTCAGCCTTGAAAACGGATTTATCGGGCAGATCGGCCTGCGGTATTAAACCGCGTTCACATTGAGATGCGGAGTTTTCTGTAGGGTGTGACAAGCGAGCAACGCGAGCGCGGACACACCGAG
>JANOUN010001171.1:0-3263 GCA_031416875.1 Planctomycetota bacterium
GTCGTGCTGCCGGACTCGGGGGAACGTTACCTGTCGTCACCAATGTTTGATTACGCGCGGGAAGCACAAATAGCATAGCTTTTGCTGGTGATCGCATTCGCACAACGCCGAAAACACTGGTTTTCGGCGTGCGAGACTTAGCGCCACGGTCAAAGTTTGTCACACTCCCCGTTTCCTTTTTCGGGAAACCGCGCCCGCGGGCGCGGGGGGAGTGTCGTATGTGGCTCCATATCGCATCAACATGCTGCGATTGACCGAAACATGCGTTGATCGTGACGCAGGGAAATCTGGCTGACTGAGTTGTTCCGCGAGTTGGAATGGCTCAGTCTTTTTCATTTTCTGAAACAACCGTCAGCGGCTTACAACTGCGACGGCCTGATTACTGATGCCGAACGATGAAGCATCTGACTTCTCTCTATGATCTGAATCCGTCCGACCTGTCGGCCATTTTGGCTCGCGCGGCGGACCTGAAAACCCTGTTCAAGAAAGGCGAACGGCCTCCGTTGCTGCAGGGCCGAGTCCTCGCGCAGCTGTTTGAGAAGCCTTCGCTGCGCACGCGCAACAGTTTTGAAGCCGCCATGATTCATCTCGGCGGGTCAGGCATCTTTCTGACCACCGCCGAAGCGGGACTAAATGGTCGCGAATCTCTGCAGGACATCGCCAAGGTCCTGAGTTCCTTCAGCGACGTGATCACGATGCGGACCTATTCGCATCAGCTCATCGTGGACTTTGCCAAACACTCCAGTTGCCCGGTGATCAACGGTTTGTCGGATGAACGTCATCCCTGCCAGGCCCTTACGGATTTGCTCACCATTCAGGAATCTCTCGGGACTCTGCAGGACGTCCACCTCGCGTTTGTCGGCGACGGGAACAACGTAGCGATGTCGCTGGCGATTGCATCTGCCATGGCCGGGATGAAAATGACGCTCGCCGCGCCAAAGGGATTTGAATTCCAGAGCGCCTTTCTGAACGGACTGAACAAGCGATATCCGAAGCATGATGTCCATCAGGTGCATTCGGCCGCTGACGCAGTGAAGACCGCCGACATCGTCTATACCGACGTCTGGGCCAGCATGGGGCAGGAAGAAGATGCGGTCAGACGCATGAAGGCGTTCGCTGATTTCCAGGTCAACGAAGACCTGATGAAGGCTGCTCCAAAGGACGCGAGATTCATGCACGACCTGCCTGCCAAGCGCGGACTGGAAGTGACGGATGGTGTGATGGATGGAACGCAGAGTATCGTGTTTCAGCAGGCAGAAAACCGCATGCATCTCGCCCGCGGACTGTTTGCATGGATTCTGGGAAAGTAACCGTCAGCCATGAACGAAACAGATCCACCGCCGATCGAACAGCCACCGTCGGTTCCTGCGTCCGGTGTTTCAAAGGCCGCTGCTGTTTCAAACGCGCCGATGAAAACAGTCATCCTTCACCGAATTCCAGTGCTTGGTCTGCGCACCGAGATTCCCCGCTGGCAGAGCTTGCTCGCTGCTTTCGTCTGCCTTGGGATCTGTTTCTGCGCGTGGTGGTATGTCACACACGGCGAACATGAGGAACGCATTCTGGGATATTCGCAGTTGCCTTCACCGCAGGAAACAGTCGCCTACTTTCCGAATCTTTGGGACAGCAAGTCACCGCAGAGTCATCTGTTCAACAACACAGTCAAGTCACTGACGCGCGTCGCCATCGGATTTTCACTGGCGTTGCTGGTCGGTATACCGCTGGGAGTGGCGGCCGGTTGCTTTTCCCTGGTCCGCGCCTTCCTGTCGCCGTTGATTCTGTTTGGACGCAACATCCCCGTCGCGGCGCTGACCGCGCTGGTGTTTGCATTGTTCAAAAGCGGAGAGACCGAAAAATTCATGTTCATCTTCATCGCCTGTGTCGCGTTCATCGTGTCGGATGCAGCGGATGCGATTCGCGATGTAGCTCAGCGTTATGTGGAAACCGCATTGACGCTTGGTGCGTCGCGTCTGCAGATCGTGATGAAGGTGCTTGTACCGCTGGCGCTGCCGACAATTTTCAATTCCGCACGTGTCCTCTTCGGACTGGCTTTTGGATACATCATGCTGGTGGAAGTCGTGAATGATGCAGACGGTGCCGGTGGTCTGGGAAATCTGCTGAACGTTCTCGCTCGCAGACTCGGCAAGACAGAAGTCATAGCGATCATCCTTCTGACCATTCCGATTGTGGCATGGCTGATTGACCAGTGCCTGTCGCTGTTGCAATGTCTGATCTTCCGCTGGAAATACGGACGTGATGCCGAACGCAATGCTCTGTGGCAGTTGACGCGCGGTACGCTGCGTTTGTTCTGGCGGTGACGAATTTCAATGTCGTTTGACCCGAGCCAACGGCGAGGCGGTTTCCTGTTTGGCATGCCTCGCCGTTGGCTCGGGTCAAACTTGTGACCACCAATCCAGACCTCTCATTCCCGGCCGCCGAAGTCATGTCAAAAAACATTGTTGAATTCAAAAGCGTCACCAAGACCTACAACGTGGGCAGCGCTGACGCGTTTACGGCGATCTCGGACGTGACGTTTGAGATTGAAGATCTCGCCAGCAAAGGCGAATTCATCACGGTGCTGGGACCGAGCGGTTGTGGCAAGAGCACCATTCTGCGGATGATCGCCGGTCTGGACCCGCAGCATCCGCCCACGACCGGTTCGGTACTGGTCAGCGGGAAGCCTGTGACGGGGCCTGGTCCGGATCGCGGGATGGTGTTTCAGGATTATACGAGCTTCGACAACCGCACGGTGCTCGACAACGTCGCCTTCGGATTGGAATGCTGTGGGGTCGATCGAGCCACACGCTATGAGAAAGCGCGGGAGTGGATTCAGCGGGTCGGACTGAATGTGCAGTCCGATGCCGGCAAGTTTCCTCACGAGTTATCGGGCGGCATGCGTCAACGCGTGGCGATTGCCCGCACGCTGATTCTGCATCCCAGAATCATCCTGATGGACGAGCCCTTCGGCGCGCTGGACCCGCATACACGGCAGCAGATGCAGGATCTGCTGATGAAACTGTGGAGCGATGTCGAAGCGACAGTCTTCTTCGTGACGCATTCGATTGAAGAAGCCGTGTATCTCGGCGACCGGGTTTTCATCTTCAGTCGCGGTCCAGGTCGCCTGAAGCACCAGATCCCGATTCCGCACAGCACCGTTCCGACACACGAAATCCACCGCGACCCGGACTTCCAGCGCCGTGTGCTGGAGATCAGCGAGATCATGGAACAGCTGGAATCACAGAAACCGATAGGGGTAGGGAAGGTTG
>JANOUN010001172.1:0-2704 GCA_031416875.1 Planctomycetota bacterium
AAAACTTCCGTCTCTTCGCTCCTCGAAGCAACATCGACCGCCGACACCAAAGTCCAGCGCACCGACTCAACGATCGCTCCGACCACCCGAACTGGCTCCTCAACCTCCAGTCGTCCGCTTCACTTCAAGGTTTCCACCACACCACATAGAATCCGGTAGAGTCAGGAAGAAGTCATGAAGGGGCGACCAGTCACCGGAGAAGAATTCGAACAGATGCTGGAGGCGACACCCCTGATTGTCGGAAAGCAATCTGCCGCATCATGGCAGTTTGCCTTGCGAGTTCTCTGGGAGAGCGGGTTTCGCATCGGTGATCTGATGGACTTCTGCTGGGACGACACACGCCACATTCATCCGAAGTGGCCGAATCGGTCCGGACATCATCCGACCATCGTACAGCAATTGTTCAATTGCCGCCGCGTGCGGAGTGCCAGAAATGGCTGTTCGCAACTGGCTCGTTGTCGCAGGAATTGTGCGAGCAGAGGCATTCAAAAGCAGTACCGGTGAAATTCCTCAGCCGGACATTACTGCGATACGACTGCGTGCTGAGAAACGTGCGTTACCGTCTCAGTCACAGTCGACGCAGGATCGCCTGACGAAGGAACGAGTCGGTCGCGTGATTGCAATGATCGGGGGGAAGCTGGCATTGTTGTCCAGCAAGCGGACTCCAGAACCGGGCATCGGCAGAAATTTGCCAGTGCCCATGACCTGCGTCGTGGTTGTGCTCAGCGATGCAGTGGAACGTAAAGCGGTTATTGCCAAACTTCAGGATCGCATCCAATTGCTGTGCAGTCGCCGGAACGACAAGATCATCACGTCCGCAGCCGCGTCAAAGTTACAGCCTCCCGGCGAGCCCACGCCGTCGCACGTTGAGACCTTCATTCTTCTTCAGCGGGAGTTGGCCGACAACGTGGCTTGCCTGTTCGTGTTTGTTGAACATCCTGCAGTCGAGCCGACGAACAATCGCAGCGAACGGAATACCCGGCGAGAAGCCGAGATTCGCAAGGGAGCCCGCACGAGCAAAACGGATTCGGGCGCGAAACGACGCAGTATCATCGTGACAGTTTTGGCAAGTCTTCAAACGCGGATCGCCAGGTTCACATTGTCAAACATGCTTGCCGAAGTCGGTCGATGGGTGGAGACAGGCAAGTCATTGTTCGAACTTGAACTGGAAGCAATCCAGGCAAAAAGAGCTCCGCCAACCCAGGCCGAACCGGCTTGAGGAAAGTTTCTAAGTCTCATACGGCTCCGCAAAACCCGTAAAAGACGCCCTTTCGAAAAATTGGCGGCTACCAGTGAAAGTGGCGCCGTTCGAAAGGGCAACCGCTCCGTACGAGGCATACCATTTTGCAGCTCGCACGGACTTGGCGTCAATCAGGACTGCCACGCCACCAACTTCGGTTGCTGCGAGCAGACATCGGCGGCCAGCGGCGAGGATCAATTGACCGCCCATCCCCTGTCCCTGGAATTGTCCACTGACCGCCAATCTGCCGAGCCGAAAAACTGGCACGTCGTGCCGCGCAAGTCCCTTGCGAACAACATCAGGGACGCGAGCATACTCAAGTGAAGCCGGGAAAAGACTGTAAAAACCGAGAATTGTCTTGCCGTCCGAATTGGAGATGGCCAGGAACGTCTTGGCAGCACCCTTGTCATGAATTTTGCGTGCGTGGTGTTGCAGGAATTCATTCAACGCCGACTCGCCGCAATCGAACGAATCTCGATCGTGCTTCCGGGAGATTGCCTCTTCATGCCAGTCAGGAATACTCATGACCGTTTCGGTAACGTTCGGGCCGCTTTTCGAAGTTTCGCATTCGGAGCTGGCGGATTTTCCAGAAGGTCCAGAACACGCCGACTGTCGCGTTGGGAAAGTTTAACTCGTTCGTGTTCTTCGATCACCAGTTGCGGTTCCCGCAATGCCGTGCGGAGAATGAAGTCCGTCATGTCGGTTTGTGCGAGAGCAACCGTTCACATGATCAGGGCCTTGTCGGCCGTTCGGATGCGCAGGGCGACTCGACTGTTGTCGTTGATAGCGGCTCGTGGCATAGAAGCTCCTTTTGTGTGTACACATTCAATGCGTACAATACAACGGCCTTGAAGTCAACACGTTTGCAGTGGATGAGGCATGTCTGTCCACAGACCCGTTGTAGCGTCGCTCCATTCTGCTCACGATTCGCTGGATGCTTGAGTTGTTGCTGCCGTCAAACCATGTGTCCGCTCAAATTGATCCATCATCACCATTTGACGATAAACCGTAAATACTTTGCCGCCTTTGCCGCTGGCTTCCAGGTAGAATCGCTTTTTCATCATGTCAGCATTGTCGAGCGCCTCGGTTTCAAAGGCATCCTGTGCGCTCGGCGACATGGCCTCCCAAAACGCCATAAACGCCCTCTGTCGGGAATTCTGACGTCGGAGTGCCAATCGCTCCCGTTTGGTGCGAACGTTGCTCTCTGCTTGTTTTTGGACTTCATTGACCTGCTGGTGTTGTTGTCGCTGGTTGGAACTTTCGAATCCGGGTGGTAACGTGATCGCTGCAGGATTCTTGATCGATGGCACCAGAAATCCAGGTCCGCGTGGCTGGCCTCGACTGTTGTACCAGTCGTAAAGTTCCAGCATTTCGCGAATTCAAATTGATGGCTGCGACAAAGACAGTTCCTCAGCCGAGGCGGGGCCAATGCCCCGCTTGACCAACTCCCGTTCGAGATTCTGC
>JANOUN010001173.1:0-7418 GCA_031416875.1 Planctomycetota bacterium
CGGACGAAACGCGACGTGATCGGACCAGATCACTTCCTGCTGCTCGCGTGACACATAGCCCGAGCCCTCTTCACTCATCGCGAAGCGGACGACACGATGTCCTCGAAAGTCGCTGGTGATCGCACTGCCCTGCCATTCCGGGGGCAGCATCGGAGTGTCCACCAGTTCCAGCCCGCAGTGTTTTGGGCTGCCGGGATTCAGGCCTTTGACCAGCCGCTCGGCATCGGCCGCGGTGAAATAATACGCACCGGGGATGACATAGTTGATCCCTTCACCGCCCGCCCCATCGGTCGCGAATGACTGCCCGAATCGATCGTAATGATGCCCCCAGGTATTCACGAGACCTCGCATGAAGACACCGAGTTCCAGTGTCTCGGGGCGAAACTGCCAAATGCCGCCAGCGTTCAGACGACGAACTCCCCACGGCGTTTCAATGTGGCTGTGAATGTAGATGGACTGATTGAAGTACAGGAATCCATCATAGCCCCAGCGCAGTGTATGCAGGATATGATGCGTATCCTCAGTGCCGAAGCCCGACAGCACGACGCGCTTCGCATCTGCCTTCAGGTCACCGTCGTGATCTGCAAAATGGAGCAGTTCTGTGCTGTTGGCGACCCACACACCTCCATCGCCCGGAGCGACACCGGTCGGGATCAGCAGTCCTTCGGCAAACACATGTGTCTTGTCCGCGACGCCATCATGATCGGCATCTTCGACCACCACCACTCGATCGGTCGCCGGAGCTCCCGGAACGATCTGCGGATAAACTTCCGAACTGACAATCCACAGACGGCCATCTTCGTCGAAGTTCATCTGAATCGGCTTGGCAATCACCGGGTCAGACGCGAAAAGATTCACCTCGAACCCTTCGGGCACCTTGAACGTCGCTTTCTCCAGTTCCGGATCTGGAGCCGGAATAGTTTTCAGGTCGCGTTGGGCCGAGATCTGAGGCAGGAAACAAAGACAAGCAGCGATAAAGGCGAGAGATCGAAGCAACATGGACATGAGGGCTCAGCAGTACAGGACGCGGCGGGAATATCATTCCGATGATACCGAGCATCGTACGATGAGCGGTATCTTTCGTCCAGGCTGTTCCTTCCCGGCGAGCGACAGGACATTGGTCTCCATGGCGCACCGCGCCACCCTGCGGAGACATGGTTGCTGAGAGGCGATAATTCTATCCCGCATCGCTGTGAGTTACCTGCTGTGAGAGGCTGGCTGGAATCTCCTGCGAGCCGCCCGCCCAGCGTCCATTACAACTGTCTTACCGCTCATTGCCACACTCGCAGGATGGCTCATGCCTCGAAATCAAGCGGCTGGCTCCATCGGCCCTCGTATCGTGAACCGTCCTCATGGCGAATGGCCCGCACCCAAGCCGTGTAGCGACCTTTCGGCAGACCTGCGATGCCATAGTCTCGGCTGATCTGGATCGGCAGATAAACGTATTTTGCGTGAACGACATTCTTCGTGTCCATGTAGTTGATCCAAAGTTCATAATTCGTTGCGTCCTGAATTGCATTCCAGTGTATGCGGTTGACCGTTTTGCTGAGGACCGGCGCGGTTCCGACTTCCAGACGGCTCCCGCTACCCCAGGTTGAGCGAGAACCGTTGCTGAACACAGCGCGAATCCACACTGTGTACTCTCTGTTTGGCAAGGGCACGGCGATTCGATGGAACGAACCAGTCAGGTCTCCGGCTCTGTAAGCGACTGCCCCTGATCGATCCTGAACGACGAGTTCAAATCGGGGATTTCCGTTCGGCACTTGCCAGTGAATAACTGGCGTCTTATCGACCGTCGCGATTGATGAGGATGTCATCACAACGCGGTTGTGAAAGACTTCGAAATCACGAACGCCCCAGTTGCTCTCGCCTGTCACCGTGCCGGAATAGCGAGATCGCACTTCCACACGATACCTGCCTGGTTCCAGTGCGGGAGACGGAAGAAAGCTGGTCACAGGCTGGTTCAGCGAGTTTTGCACAACGGTGTTCGAGCCTCTGATGATTCGGACGTCATATCCGGTTGCCGCTGAAACAGGGGACCACCTCACTTTGTCTGACAGCCAGTGTGGACTCGGAACAGCCTGAATCAGCAGAGGACTACCGGTACCCCAAGCGCTGATGGCACGCCCGTTGAGCCACGCTCTGATCCAGACGGTATACAGTCCGGCGGCAAGGGGCTTTGAGACGACATATGTCGTGTCTGCACCGGTCATTTTCCGATAGTCGTTCTGCAAACTTCCCGCTCGCCGGATAAAGACCTCCCAGGACTTAGCCTGCGGAAGTGCATCCCAGGTCAGAATCGGCCGGAGTGAATTCGAGATCCGGGCAGACGGGACGAGTAAAATCGGATCACCGATCACGTCGAAAACCCGACGCTCTGACCATTCGCTGGCCACTCCGGCGCGATCAACAGATTGCACCCAGACTCCGTAACGACCGGGCGGCAGAGTCGATGGCAGTTGGAACATTGAATCAGTGATTTGATCCTGCCTCCAGATGACGGACTTCGTATCCAGATCGTTGATCCAGACCTTGAAGCTGGCGGCATTCCGGTGTCCCGACCAGGTCAACCTCGGCCTTTCGGATGCAGTGAACTGACTTCGAACAACGACCTCCAGATGATCAACGGCAACCCGGATCGGCTGGCTCCTGTGAACAGGTTCGTTGTTCGCATTCAATGCGACGACCGATACGCGATACGTTCCGGAGGCAAGGTGATCGGTCAGCGTGACGGACGTCGTCGTGACCCGGAGTCTTCGAATGAATGGCTTGTCGGGTGTCAGCGATTCGATCTTCAATTCGTAGGTTGCCGCTCCGGGGCTGGCACTCCAGCGCAGCGTGGGCGTGGAATCCCGCAGAGGAGACTCCGCAGGGGCGATCAGTGCCGGAGCGGGGCTGATTTCATTCAGTTCGTGATCCAGTACAGTCAGGACAGGAACGCCGCTGACCGTCGTGATCAGCAGCAGCGTGTCGTCAGTCAGTGAAATCAGCGAATTCGGTTCGCCAGCGATTGTACGAAGGACATCAGGGTCCGGAGTAGCGCTGCCCTGAAAATCCCACTGTTTCAGAGTAGAGCCGGTCAGGATTGTCAGCTTCCTGCCGGTCCAGGCGGCGTCCCTAAAATGAGTCTCCGGAAAATCCGGAAGGCGAGCGAGTGTCTTGCCGTTGAACACGAAGCCACTTTGGCTGACGATGAACGATCCGTCCGGCGCGACCCATAGCAAACTGCCATAGCCTGGGACCACTTTTTCTGCAGACGCTACGATGCTTCCGGCAGGCTGTCCGTTGGCTGCCTGCTGACGAATGTGAGTCGCAACGAAGTAAGCCGGAGAGACGCCATCGGCTGTGTTGTAGATTTGTTCGTTCGCAGCACTCCATTCAAGGGTCGCCGATCCTAAGAAGTGCTCGGCAGAATCCACTTCGCGACCAGTTGAGTCGAACGACCGCAGAATATTGTATTCATCATAGACACAGAGGTAACGGCCAGCCGCAACGATGCTGATGGCCGGAATCTGTAGTGACAGAAAGTACCGATCCTTCGGAGCCGATTCGTTCAGGTTGATCTGACGAATCTGATTTGAGGCGTGCAGCAGATAGACCGTGTTGGATGCTTCGGACCAGGTGATTGCGAGCGGATCACCAACCAGCGGAACCGTCGCGCCATAGGTCCGCGTCTGCGGGTTCCAGCGGAACAGGCTGCGGGATTCACGGTCAAACAGCAGGACGGAATTGTCGGTCGTCCGGATCACGCTCTCTGGCGTGTAGGCGAACCCGACCGGGTTGATCGGCTCGCCGGGCCCTTCATCGCCGAGAGACGAGAGCGGAACGAAATGCGATTTCTGCCCCGACGGGCTGGAGGAATCCGGCCCGAAAACAATCACATCCTGAGCATGAAACTGGATGCTCGTTCCACCGAACGGAATTTGTACAGACTGCGATGGCAGGATCAGGTTCTGGAATCGAGTCAGTTTCTGTCCTGACAGCACTACGAAACTGGAGTCGCTGACAAAGACGACATCGTTGACGACATTGCCGGCGCTGCCGATCCATAGGTTGGTCACCAGATCATAGATCCCGCCGTTACTGGTCACTGCATGCGTCCCGGTCGGTGAGATCCAGACCCGTCCCGGCCCCAGTGTGCCGCCAGTCGCAAACTGCGCGGCAGAAAACCGACCTTCCTCCGAGTATCTCAGCGAATAGACAGACCCACCAGAAATCGCGCTAATGGAGCCGACGATGCGATTCGCACCTGGCGAAACATGCACATCCGTCAAGACCACATGATTGGACTGAAAAGCATCGATCAGAGTGCCGGTGGCTTTGTTGTATGAAAGAAACTTCGCCCCTCCAGTCCCTTCCAGGAGTGAGATCAGCAACAGATCTCGGTCGGAATGAATTGTCGAGACTTGTGCCTCGGTTGTGAACAGACGGGTACTTCCCGTGCCATCCAATGCGAAACGATAGACTGTTCTGTCGATTGCGAGATAAAATCCGGTTGAATCCGCATGTGACGCTGAGGGATGTACCGGTTCGCTGCCTGGATTGAGTGGTGTGAGCCACGAGCTGGATTCCAGATCAAATCGCTCGATCCTCGAACTGCTTTTCCGAACGAACCAGACTTCATTGTTGACACGCAGGGATTGCAGGAACCCAGCTGAACTGATGTCATTGTCCAGCGTGTGGATGGCAACATGCTGACTGTCGAACTGGTCAAACGAATCGTCGCTGACCGCCGCATCAACGGTGACTGTCAGCAGAGACATTGTGTCACTGTCCCATAGTGTGTCGTCAACACCGGAGACGGTTACGGACTGCGGCACATCCCAGTTCGTGCCATCAAACGTCAAAGAACTCCGGTCCAATCTTATTTCGTTCGAGTGATCGAGTGCAAGACGCAGCACGACATTGGACAGAGGCCGTCGGTTGAGGACGATCGAAACCGTCGCGGATTCGCCGTCTTCGGTCACAACACGTCGATGATCAGCACCAATGATCCGAAACCCCGTTTCTTCGCCAATGGGTTGCAGTGCGGAGTCCAGCAGATGCACAAACGGTCGGCCATCAGCATCCTGGATGATGGCAACGATTCGGTTGTCCCCGAGCGATACCACTCGTCCCGAAGTTCCGTTGAACTGCCGACTGGCTTTCACCCGCATCGATTCCGTGTCGGAAATCTGCAACTGGACAAGAGGAGATGATTCCGGACCATCGATGTAAAAATACAGCGTACGCAGCGAAACAAAATCGTTTCCGACGAACTGGCCGTCCTGAAAATTGGGACTGTACGGCGGGAAGCGCGTCGGAAGTCGATCCGTGAGTCGGGCCAGCGTGACGGCGTCATGCATAACACCTGATCCCATGATGACGCGACTTCCATCAGGTGATAACCGAATCGGATTGACGAATCCCTCGTCAGAATGCAGCGGAGAATCACGAAGAGTGCCGATCGTCCCGTCTGCGTTGATCTCCAGCTTCATCAAGTCCGTCGGTGAAGAGTTTCGCAGGAAGTACAACGCCGACTGTTGCTGATTCCAGACAGGCTGGATCGGAAAATCGAATGGGTTTGCCGAAGACAACTTTGCTCCGGCCGGGGAGTAGGTTGTCAGCACCACAGAGTTGTTTCGGTATTCTCCTGTCAGAAGAAACTCCCCTGCGGATACTATAAGAAGTGGCTTCGAAGGCAGCGTCACAAATGGCGTCTCAACGGGATTCGCCGCCCTCAGGTCGATCTGACGAATGTCTCCGGAAAAGTAGCCCAGATAAAGTTTCAGATTCACGCTGGAGTAGGCAACATGCTCAGGAAATCCCGAGAGGACTATCGTCGGGCCGAATTCCCTCGTTTCGCTGTTCCAGCGAAAAATACTCTTGTGCGTTCGGCTGAACAGCAAAACCTCATTGTTGGCAACGAAGACTTCTTCGGGGGCGTACACAGCTCCAATCGGCGATGGCGGCGTTCCCGGAGTGGACAGCTTGAGCGAAGTCACGGGAACGATCTGCTCCCGGATTCCGTTGTCCGGAGATACCGAGAACGCAAACACACCGGAATGGACCGCAACAATCTCCACCGTCTTCTCTCTCACGGCGAAGCTTCCAGTTGGAACGAACGCCTGCGAGTATGCCGTTACTGTGGTTCCGGAAAGCACAATGGGAACATCGTGTCCGAGAAATGTCAAATCCTGAATCGGTCCTGGCAGTTTTCCGGCGCTACGAACATTTTTGGCGGCGAACATCTCACCGAGGTTGCTAATGAAGCGGTCGTCGGCTGGAAACATCGTGTATACGTTCACGCCTGAATCCTGAGGATCATCGAAACGGGATGATCCCGTCGTGAACCTCCCGGCCTCGGAGTATTCCACCACCGAGTCAAAACCAGTGATCCTGTTCCGTGAAGCAGCAAACGCCGGGCGCACGCGTCCAAGGTTACTTTGCATGCGATCAATGACCGTATGATTTGACGTATCGAGACTGACAAGGCGGCCGCCGATCTGGCTGGCAATGAGCAGGCTTCCGTCATCAAGCAGAGATGTAACGCCTTCGTCTCCTTCGACATTCGCCAAAAACCGCCGCTGGCTTCCATCGACTGCAAAACCGAAAACGGTTTTTCCGAATGCCAGATAAATCCCCCCTGATTCGACATGCATCGCGGTCGGATGGCTGGCATTGCCTTCCGGAATCAACGGTGTCAGCCATGATCGGGTTGTGGTGTCATATCGAAGGATCTCAGCAGAACTCCGCTTCGCAAACCAAATCGTGTCATCGACGCGAACGGCCGGCAGCACCCCGGCGAATGCACCGTCGTTATCCAGAGTTCCAACGAGGATTTGCTGAGCGGGAACGACCGCAAATGAACTGTCACTTCCCGCCGGATCGAAGGATAAGGTGATCCTCGACTGCTGATCGCCGTCCGCCAGGGTATCATCAATCCCGCGGACTTCGACAAACTGCTGCTGATTCCAGTTCGAAGGCGTAAAAACCAGACTGGTCGTGTCGGTCACAACCTCATCCGAGCCACCGACTGAGATACGAAGTGTCACGCCTGAAACAGGTGGACGAGTCAGGACGACCGCAAATGAATCGCTTCCGTCATCTTCGGTCACAATCGTCTGGGCAAAAGTCTCCATGATCTGAAATCCGGGGTCACTTCCCACGGACTGCAGGTTCGCATCGAGCAGATTGAACAACAGACGTCCGTCCTGATCACTGGTAAGACACAGAACCCGCCCTGTCCCGACCGGCAGCAGACTCACGGGCCTGCCGTTCACGACTCGCCTGCCGCGAAGCTCCAGCGAGGAGCCATCCCAGCGCTCAATGATCGAAGTGCCCTCAGATTCTCGTATCGTGAAATATCCGCCAGGCAGCCAAAGACCATCGAACACCGGTATCGGGATCGACTCCGGCCGGCGCGCGAGCGTCGTACC
>JANOUN010001174.1:0-9801 GCA_031416875.1 Planctomycetota bacterium
GGCAAAACAGCAGACTGACGGTGGCTGGTCTCAGACGGATGCAATGACGTCGGATGCGTATGCCACGGGCATTGTCCTGACTGCGTTACAGGAAGTCGGACGATTGCCTGTCAGTCACCCCGCCGTGGTCTCCGGATGTCGTTACCTGGTCAACTCCCAACTGGAGGACGGCACGTGGCACGTCGCGACGCATGCCAAACCGATTCAGACATATTATGAATCTGGTTTTCCGCACGGTGCAGACCAGTTCATTTCGATCACCGCGACGGCCTGGGCTGCCTTGGCGCTGGCAGGCACGCTGTCGGCAGCGAACGGGGCAGCTGAACCTGAGCTGATCGAAGTTCGCCGCATCTGGGATCAGGCTCCTCACAATGCATTTACGGATTTGTTGTATCACGAGGGTCGCTGGTACTGCGTCTTTCGCGAAGGGAGCAAACACGTTTCTCCGGACGGCTCGCTGCGTGTCATCACCTCCGAAGACGGCCAACAGTGGTCATCGCTGGCGCTGATTTCACATCCCACCGACGACCTGCGGGATGCAAAACTGTCCGTGATGCCTGACGGTCGCTTCATGCTGAACGGTGCAGGCATGCAGGCGGAAGAGCCGATCCGATATCACTCGATGGTCTGGTTCTCAGACGACAAGGGAAAGACCTGGGATACCGGGCGCAGAATCGGCGATCCCGGCTTTTGGTTGTGGCGAGTTCAGTGGCATGACGGTGCGGCCTATTCCATGGGCTACGCCACGGATCGCGACACCACCAAACGTTCTCTGCGATTCTACAAAAGTCACGATGGTGCGAATTTTGAACCGTTGGTGGAGCAGGTGAATGTGCCGAACGGCGTCGGTGAAGACCGCATCCTTTTCCAGGCCGATGGCAGCGCACTTTGTCTGCTGCGGTGTGAGACGGGGTCGAAGAATGGACTCCTTGGCACAGCAAAGCCGCCGTTCACGGAATGGAAATGGAAAGAACTCGGGTTGCGCATTGGCGGTCCGAACATGATTCAGTTACCGGACGGCCGAATCATTGCGGCGACGCGACTGTATGCACCGAAAGCACGAACGTCATTGTCGTGGATTGACCCGGTGGCGGGCACCATGACCGAGTGTCTTGAACTGCCGTCCGGCGGCGACACCAGCTACGCGGGAATGGTGCTGCACGACGGCCTGTTGTGGGTAAGTTATTACTCGTCCCACGAAGAAAAAACGTGTATCTATCTGGCCAAAGTGAAGCTGTAGCAGGCCGCTGACCGCAGCATCAGAAAAGCTCGGCGATCGGCTATCCCAAATGTCCACAGTGGACGGGCCGATGGGCAGATGTAAACAACGGCCGTGATCGATCGAGGTTCCCCAAGTGTATGGCAGAGTTCGACTCAACGCGATTCTAAGATGCCCCAGCGCGAATGAAGAAATCGGCTAACGTGCCTCCGCGCTCAAACTGTGGTCTTCGATTTTCTTGTGCAGCGTGTTGCGGTTGATGCCGAGGCGTGTCGCAGTTCTGGTCTGCACGCCCTGACTCTGACGCAGCACCTGCAGCAGCAGTTCCTTCTCGACAACGTTCATGACTTCGTTGTAGACGTCCATGCTTTCTTCGCCCACCTGAGCCAGGCGACGACTCACCAGATCCGTGCACAGCGATTCAAGATCTTCGGATGCACGGCGTCCGATACGAACAGGCGCCAATCCTCGGACGTGAGGCGGCAGCAGGTCGGCCGTGATTTCACTGCTGGTTGAGAGCACAAGTGCTCGTTCGATGTAGTTCTGCAGTTCGCGGACATTTCCCGGCCAGTCATACTGCTGCAGGAATCGCAGTGATTCCGGGGACATGCGCGGCGTGGGGAATCCGTTCGCCAATGCGTACCGTCGCACAAAGAAATTGACCAGATCGATGATGTCACTGCCACGTTCACGCAAAGCCGGCAGGTAAATCGGAATCACGTTCAGGCGGTAAAACAGGTCTTCGCGAAAACGCCCGCCAACGATCTCATCCTGCAGATCCACGTTCGTCGCTGCGATGACTCGAACATCCACACGAATCGTTCGCGAATCGCCCACCCGTTCAAATTCGTGCTCCTGAAGCACTCGCAGCAACTTCACCTGAAGCTGATAACTGACACTGTTGATTTCGTCCAGAAAAATTGAACCGCCATGAGCCGCCTCAAACCGCCCCGTGCGATTTTCAATTGCACTGGTAAATGCGCCTTTTGCATGACCGAACAGTTCGCTCTCCAGCAGACTTTCTGACAGCGCGCCGCAGTTGACGCGGATAAACGGACCAGTGGCCCGAGGGCTTAGCTCATGCAGAGCCCGAGCGATGAGTTCTTTTCCGGTACCCGTTTCCCCCGTCAGGAGCACCGTCGCTGATGTCGGTGCAACCTTGCGGGTCATTCGGTAAACATCCAGCATTGGCTGACTACTGCCAATCAGACCGCTGATGAGCTTGGTTTCAGAATCAGACATAGTGATTGACGCGACAGTAACGGATTCAGAAGCCTTGATTGCGGGCACTTATCAGATCGCTGCGCAATTAATAGGCATGCTAGTTGGATAAATGCAGCAATCACCCACTTTGATTTCGGATTCTACATCGCCGATGCCTTCTTAGTAGCAACTCTTTGCGTAATTCTTGAACGTGAGCATCAAAAATAAGCGATCTGTTTCCGGCAGAGACGCCGTCAATGCCTGGCTTTTGGGTAGGCCGGACCAAGCGCAGCGCAGTTCCGGCAATTGCCAGACACCTGCCGGAACTGCGCGCGGCCTGCAGACACGAGGTCTGGGTGGTCTCCGTTTCCCTGAACGAATTGCATGTTTCAACCGAGTGCTCTGTCACTGATGGATTGAGGGGTGGCCGGGGTTGGAGGGCGCTAGCCCGAAACCCCTGGGTTTCCTTCGCTCCGCTCAGTCCAGCCCCGGCCACCCGATCCATCAAAGCAAGAGTGACAGAGCACTGGCGGTCTGCTTCAATCACGAATAGGATTTGGTTCTGTGAAATGAATTTCCGGTGATGATTCAGCAGGACACGCTTATGTTGACCATGCTTGGCAGTCCGCGGCGATGTTGCGACGGAATCACTCGCCGTGAGACGCTGAAGGCAGGTACTCTGTCGGCGCTGGGAGGCTTTGGGTTGCCGCAGATGCTGTCTGCAGAGGCGGCGGGAGCTGTAAAGGGTGCCAGGGCGAAGAATGTCATCTTTGTCTTCCTGCTCGGCGGTGCCGCGACACAGGATATGTATGATTTGAAGCCGAATGCACCGGCTGAGGTTCGCGGGGAATTCAAGCCGATCCCGACGACAGTTCCGGGGATTGAAGTGTGTGAGCATCTGCCGAAGCTCGCTCGAATGGCCCATCAATTCGCATTTATTCGCTCGGTGAATCACAAAGCAGGCTGCCACAACTGCCTGCCGTGTTACACGGGCTACGATGCCATGCCACCCGACCAGCATCCGCGCGCCACAGATCCGCCCAGCATCGGATCCGCCTTGCAGTACCTGGGCGGCGCGCGATCGGAAACGCCGCAGTACGTTTACATGCCCAACTGGCTGGGCTGGGGTCAGTCGTTTCGGCGAGCCGGTCCTTACGGCGGCTTTCTGGGCAAACAATACGATCCGCTCACCACGGAGTGTCTGCCATATCACGACAAAGACTCTTTCACGCCCTCGCCGGGTATCCCGCAGATTGTGCGCGGGGCTCCTGTTTTGCCCAGCACTTCGCTCGAAAACGGCATGACAATCGACCGCCTGAACGAACGACGATCGCTGCTGCTGCAAATCGACGATGAAAGACGACGCGCGGACCAGTTTCCTTCAACGACTTCCTACCTTCGGAACCAGCAACAGGCCTTTGACATCCTGACATCCTCCGGGATGCGGAAGGCCTTCGACTTGTCGCAGGAAGATCCGAAGACAGTCGATCGATACGGACAGACACTCTTCGGCAACTCTGCTTTGATCGCCCGTCGGCTGATTGAAGCGGGAGTTCGCTTCGTCAATGTGACCTGGGACCTGTTCTGGGGCCCCGTGAATGTGGACTATGACGCCTGGGATACGCATACGAACAACTTCAAGATTCTGAAGAATAACAAGTTGCCCGGTTTCGATCAGACGATGTTCGCGCTGATGACGGATTTGGACGAACGAGGCTTGCTGCACGAAACGTTGATCGTCGTGACCAGTGAAATGGGCCGCACTCCGCGGATCAACGCGAACGGCGGACGCGATCACTGGACGAACTGCTACGGATCTCTGCTCGCGGGTGCCGGCATTCGTGGCGGGACTGTCTACGGTGCGTCGGATTCTCAGGCCGGGTACGTGCAGGACAACCCTGTTCGTCCCGCGGACCTTGTCGCGACAATCTACCGAACGCTGGGCATTGATCCTGCGACGCGTGTCCCCGACCAAACCGGTCGTCCTGTCGAAATTTCGCAGGGCGGAAATGAGATTTCGGAAGTCTTGCTGTAACGACTCAGTGGTGTTAAGCAAATCGACATTTCCTGCGAATCGAGCTTTGACGGGCACGCCAAACTACGCCAAAGCCGCTGGGGCCGCAAGCGGGGGCGGGGCGTCGAGGTACATGCGCTGCCACAGTTCGAGGCACAGCAGATTCCACAAACGATAGGCATGGTCGAATTGGCTCGACGTGTGTTCGTCGATCAATTGTCGCACGGAGTCTTCTTTCAACAAGCCGCGTTGCAGGCAGCGGGGCGACAGCAGGATGTCGTGCAGCAGTGGTCGTAATTCGGCTCGAAACCAATGATCAATCGGTACGCCGAAGCCCATCTTCCTGCGAGTCCGAATGTCGTTCGGAATCAGGCGGCTGAATGTTTCGCTCAGCACTTTTTTGGACTGCTTCAGCGTCTGCTTCACTTCAATCGGCATGCGTGCGGCAAGTTCGATGACGTGATGGTCGAGCATCGGGCAGCGGCATTCCAGCGACGCGGCCATGCTGGCGATGTCCACCTTGGTCAGGATATCGCAGGGCAGGTAGGTCTGCAGATCGGTCGCCGTCGTGCGCGTCACAAAGTCGCGTTTCGGAAAACGCTGATAGGCGTCAAAGATGCAGTTTGCCGGATCTTCATGCCTTGCCAGTGCCCAGAGCTCCGGCGTGACGAGCCATTCCAGACGCGACGAATTGAAGATCGTGATCCAGTTCAGATAACGTCGTTCCGGTTCCTGTGCCAGAGATTCCAGCAGTCGTTTCAAACGCCGACGGAAGGAACGATGTTCGACCGACGTCGGCAGTCGCGAAATTACGGAAGACGCGAAGCGACGTGCCCACTTTGGCACAAAGTCCGTCATGCCCGTGAGTTTGACCGCTCGGTAACGTTCGTAGCCGCAGAAAAGTTCATCGCCTCCGTCGCCGGTCAGCGCCACGGTGACATGTTCACGCGTCATGCGGGACAAATACATCGTCGGGATCGCCGAGCTGTCTCCGAACGGTTCGTCGTAGTGCCAGATCAGCTGCGGCAGAATCGAAAGCGCGTCCGGGGTGACAACGGCTTCGTGATGTTCAGTCCCGAGATGCTGCGACGCCTGCCGCGCGAAGGCGCGTTCGTCAAAGGCCGCGATGGGAAAGCCGATGGAAAATGTCTGCACTGGTCGATCCAGTTGCGTCTGCATCAGGCCGCAGATCACGGTCGAATCAATCCCGCCCGAAAGAAACGCGCCCAGCGGGACATCGCTTCGAAGTCTCAGGCGCACAGCTTCGGAAAGAGTGGCATCCAGCTCTTCACGCCAGTCGTCAACGGTTGCGCGACTCAAATCCGGCTGATCATAGGGAGCGGACCAGTAAGTCTGCAGTGCCAGGTTTCCGTTTTCGAGGACTCCGATCGTTGCCGGCGGCAGTTTTTGAAATCCTTCCAGAATACAGTGTGGATGCGGAACATATTGGAGCGTCAGAAACTGCAGGACGGCCTGACGATTGAGTATTCGCGGGACGTCCGGAATCTGCAGGAGCGCTTTGAGTTCACTCGCAAAAGACAGCCGCCCGTCTTCCATCCGATAATAGAACGGCTTCTTTCCCGCTCGATCGCGTGCAATCACCAGCCGTTGTCTGTTGGCATCCCAGATCGCGAGTGCAAACATGCCACGCAGGTGTTTAACGAAGTCCAGTCCATGTTGTTCGTAGAGATGCACAATGACTTCGGTGTCACCATGCGTTCGGAACTGGTGTCCGGCGCTGATCAGCTCCGCGCGGAGCTCACAGAAATTGTAGATTTCACCGTTAAAAGTGATCTGCACGCTGTTGTCTTCGTTCCCCAGCGGCTGTGCGCTGCCAGCGACGTCGATGATACTCAAACGCCGATGTCCAAGTGCCACGCCGGAGACCCGCGTCGTCGGGGAGACTTGAATGGCGACATCGTTGCGTGCCGCACCAGCCGTCGGCCAAAAATAGTGTCCGTCCGCGTCCGGCCCGCGATGGCGAATGCTGTCGGTCATGCGTTGCAGCGTCTGCGCAGAGATTTCCCGTGAAGGGTTCCACCAAAGGGCTCCTGCAATTCCGCACACAGAGGTTGTTTCCGAAAAAGACCGGCGAAATGGTTCGCAGGCAGGTGAGTTTCGGCCAGCTTAAGTATTCAGCGCCTGAACCGTGAGAATGTTGTCCGCAATCTTTGCCACGTTTTGACGACTCCACAGGGCACATTTCAGTCCCGGCGGTGCGTCATCGGACACTACGGCGGCAATCGCTGAATCGTTGGCGGCATATGGGCTTTCACTGGTCGCGCTGCGCCAGACTTCGATCCGCGGTGCCAATGCCTGCAGGTCGCCTTCCACCAGAATCAGGTCACAGTCCGAGAATTGCACCTCAAACTGCGTGTACCGCGATTCCCCGCGTTGCTCACGTTGCGTGGGAATAAACAGGGCCGTCATATGAGGCGACAGAATTCCGACCGCAGCGGCACCGGCTTCGCGATGCTTGTGGGAATCTTTGCCTGGCGTATCGAGTTCATGATGGTGGTGTGTATGTTTCACAGTCGCGATTTTCAGGCCTCGCGCTGTGAATTCACGGACAAGCTCACAGACAAGTGTGGTTTTACCAGAGTTCTTGCGTCCGACAATATGAATGCGACGTGACATGCGGGAATGCCCAATAACAAAGTGCGAATGACCAATGAAACGCCAGTCTTTGCCGTTCGCGTCAGACTGATCAACACAGAACGTCTACTGCGCCATCAAATACTTGAACAGTTCGATCCGTTCGCGATCATTCAGCGTCTTCCACAGGCCCTCGGGCATGAAGGAGTTGGGAGACGTTTTGGTTTCTCCGATTTCGCCTTTGGCGACTGTCACGCTTTCAGTCAGGGTGCGAACGGTAATCGACGAGTCGGATTCTTTTTCGATCAGGCCTGTGATGACTCGTCCTTCGGTCGTCACGATGATCCGAGCCTGGAAGTCGCGACCGATGTCGGCATTGGGATCGATTACGTTTTCGACGAGGTAGTCAATGCCTTTGGATCCTGAACCTGCCAGTTTTGGGGCGAGAGCTTCGCTTTGCTGGTTTGGCAGGTGACACGTGGCACAAAGCTTTTTGAAATGTACCGCTCCGCCCCCATCGTTGTAGGCCCACAGCGGGGCTGTTTTGTATGCAGTCGCCAGTGTGGCGATCTCCGCTTTGAGTTCCGCCGAAGACTGCCCAAACATGCCCCACTCGGCGGACAGACGTTTGTTCAGATTCTCGTCGGCAAGGCTCGACATCTGACGAGCGGAATACGCCGTCAGCTGACTTTTGGGCAACGCTCCTTCAGCGATACGATCGAGGACAAGATTTGCCGAGGCAACTCGGCCGCACAGCACTTCCATGGCTGCCTCATAAGTGGCATCGTACTGCATGCGATACATGCGTCCGTTGCCGCGATCCCATTGTTCTGAGACGCCGTTGTTCACTTGCCAATGCTCCGGATCGCCTTCCCAGCCATCCAGTGACTTGCCATCGAACAGACTCACGGCAGCATCAGAACTCACAGCGCGTGACTGGGCCAGTACGGCAGAATCATGCACCGCCAGCGCGCAGCACAAAGCGGCGAGTTGCAGGAGAATTGCCATGCGTGATTTCTGAGACATCGGAGAGCCCGTTTGAATAGCGTCGGTGAGTTCTGCAAGTGCCGCATTGCACTCGACAGCCATCATACATCTCCCCGTGCAATCCGCCTACAGCAGGGGTGCCGTCACCGATTTTGATAGATCCTGCGTGCCAGCTCATACATGCGGCGTTCGAGCGGCTTTCGGAGCCGGAAATAATTCCGATGCAAGGTGAGGACTTCCTGATGCTCGATCGCGTTAAAAACCCAGTCCGAGAGCTTGATCTCCACTTCCTGCATGCGGCCTTCAAACCTGAATATCCTTCGCCGCTTGTCATGCGATTCGTCGCCCGAAGCAGGTCATAGGCCTTAAACCGGAGCACTGGAGAAATCGGCTTGCCAGCGTTGAACGTTGCCATCAATTGTGAAATGCAGTAGTTCAGAATGTCGCGGTCATGCACGGTCGCAAGTCCCTGAGCTGATGGGGCAATCTCGATAAAGACCGTGCCGTGCTCATATCGACGGGTGCGTAGATCCGGCTTCGTCGACAGCGAGAAGATGGGATGCTCCATCGAAGCCATGTCGCCTTTGGGCGCAGCATCCAGGATATCGCAGACAAAGAAGTCCGGCGTCGCACGACGGTCGGGAAGCAGAGGCGATCGACTACGCTGCATTTCCTGGGTCATGCCATGACCATCGTCATTTCACACACCGCGCCAGGCGTTTCGACAGTTTGCACACCTTCTTTCGACATTTCACACACCAGGTTTCGACAGTTTACACACCGGCCGTTTCTAATTCGTCATACAACTCAATGACATACCGGCCACTATCCACAGCGTAACTCCCTTTAAACACTAGTATTTAACACTCAGGGGGAAGCCTGTGGATAACTCAATCAAAGACCAAATACCGATTTGCGTAGACCATACCGCACTCAAACTGAAATTCAACGCTGTTTGACACCGACGGAATGTCATCGTTGCATGTCTCTTCGCATCCAGGAGCAATGGATCGACTTATGGGCAACGAGACTCGATATTCCAAAATGACATCACAAGGGGAGAGAAGAAAAGTGGCATTCAGGATAAGATCGTCATGTGAGGCTACCATATCACCCACAAAGCAATCATTGCGTGCGGACGGCTGGCGCTACGTGCTTGCCAACAAACGAAACTCCGGGAAAAGTCGGGTGCAAACATCCAATCAGCACGAACAAAATGACTGATTTTCACGCCAAATATATCGCTTACGAACTGACACGACGCTGTGCATCTGACAGCGTCGAAAAGCTCACGGCTGTACTTTCTGATGCACAGGTGGACCTCAATCCGCACCAGATCGAAGCCGCTCTTTTCGCATTTCGCAATCCGCTCTCGAAGGGAGCAATCCTTGCGGATGAAGTGGGACTCGGAAAAACCATTGAAGCCGGATTGCTCATCGCCCAAAAATGGGCCGAGCAGAAACACCGGATTCTTGTCATTGCACCGGCCAATCTGCGAAAGCAATGGGGGCAGGAACTTGCCGACAAGTTCTTCCTGCCATCGGCGATTCTGGAAACGCGAACCTTTAACGAGGCCATTCGCGCTGGCAACCTAAACCCGTTTCAACGAGATGCCGTCGTCATTTGTTCGTACCAATTCACTAAGAAGATGGAGCCGTACATTCGCCAGACCCCTTGGGATCTGGTCGTCATCGACGAAGCCCATCGGCTCCGCAACGTCTACAAGCCGACAAACAAGATTGCCAATGCCATCAAGCAAGCGGTCGCACCGTTCCGCAAAGTG
>JANOUN010001175.1:0-2386 GCA_031416875.1 Planctomycetota bacterium
CTTTTCGGAACGCCGGAGCGTGGCTGCGGGAGTTTCACGCAATGCCAGCTCTCCCGCATACAAAGGAACGCCATTCTGATCGAACCTGCTACATAGACTCCGTGCTGAGATTTACTGACGCTCTGATCCTGAAATTGAATCACAAGCTGTACTTCAGTGATGTGCGCCGGCAACTTGAGTCAGCGGCGATGAGGATCCTGCCGCGCGAAGTCCCGTGTGCGACAGTTCATGGCGACTTTGCGCCACGGAACATTCTGATCGGGACGAATTCCCGCGTGACTGTCATCGACACACAACGCCGCTGGATTGCGCCGGTGTACGAAGATCTGGCTTATCTGCTGATGTCGGTCAAACTGTCGCGACTTCAGGTGAGCAGTCAAGGTTTGATCTTCTCACGCCGACAGCTTGCCATATGGGAATCAGATCTGCTGACCGGATATTTTGCGTCTGCGTCCATACCGCTCGCTGCCGTTCGGCTCTACGAAGTGCTGTTGTCTCTTGAATGGTGGACGGCTATCAGTTTTCGCAGTGTGGGCGACTCAGGGTTCAAACGCCTGGGGAATGATTTATGCAATCGCTATTTGTTTCGTTACGTCGAAGGACTTCTGAAAGACCTCAAGCAGATGATCGACCTTTGAAGCGGCACATGCATCCGGGAACTCACGCAGGTCCGGGACCGGATCGCGGCAGAAGATTTCAGACCGAGCCGATGATGTCGAACAGAAATTCAAGGCCCCGATGGATCAGGGATTCCTGAAACGAGAACCCCCCTTCTAACATCTGAGTCACCTCACTCTTTTTCACATTAGATCAGCAATATCCATGCTCACACGGATTATCAAACCGGATCAGCTGACTGGCGACGAAATTCGCGAGTGGACGCGCCTTGCACGAGGTAACTCCGCGCTGTGCAGTCCTTTCTTTATGCCGGAATTCACTCAGGCGACCGGCTTCGTGCACGGCGGAGTGCGCGTCGTGATCGCCGAGCAAGACGGGGTCCCAGTCGGATTTCTGCCGTTTCAGCATGAACGGCGCGGACAAAGAGTCGCGGTAGGCGGATCCTTGAATGACTTTCAGGGACTCATCAGCGATGCGGACGCTGATTGTGACTTTGCCGAACTGCTCAGGCATGCCGGCATTGATCTCCTGAACTATTCCAAACTGCTGGACTGGCAGGATCAGATGGGCCCGTTTGTCCTCCGCCGCAATCTGTCACCACTGATCGATCTGTCAGCAGGGTTTGAAGGATGGGAATCGAGGTTGAAGGACCAGGGAAGTGAGCAGTTAAAGCAACTGGCGCGTAAAGAACGCAAACTGGGAAGAGAATGTGGTGACGTCCGATTTGAGTTTCACACGACATCGGACAGCGTATTGCAGACACTAGTCCGGTGGAAGCGGAATCAGTACAGCAGGACGGGCGAACTCGATGTGTTCTCTGCCAACTGGCCCGCTCAGCTCTTGTGTTATCTGCTCTCTTTACCCTCAGACGCACCATTGCAGCCCATTCTGTCAGTCCTGTATGCCGGGGAAGCACTGGTCGCAGCACATTATGGGCTGAGGAATGCTTCTGTGTGTCACTGGTGGTTTCCTGGATACGACTCGGAATACGGCAAGTACTCGCCTGGAAAAATCCTGCTGCGTCACCTCCTGAAAGAATCCGCGATTCGGGGCGTCACTCGCTTCGATTTTGGTGCCGGTGACGAATCATACAAATACTCGTTTGCAAACGACTCTGTCGATATCTGTCGCACAGTGGTCGATCTAAACGCTGCACGGCGTTGGCTGGGATCAAGATGGTATCGAGCGCGGATGGCTCTGAAAACAACACCGCTTGGCCCGATATTTCGCGACATGAGGGGTCGGCTGCGGGGACTGGCGGCAAATCTCTGCGGAGGACAGTCCGCACTGGCAAACTCAGCCAGGCTCAAAGTCGAAATGTCATCTGCACAGGGAGCAAGGTTCAAAGAGTCCAACGCTCACATTATCGATCAAACATCGTCAGACAGACAACAGACACTTTTTGTTGAGGCAAAGGCACTATGAGCAGTATCCGGATCATCAAGGCCTGCGAGTTAACGCCTGAGCAGACTTGCCAGTGGCAGGAAATTGCCTCTGCAAAGCGATATCTGCAATCACCATTTTTGCAGCCCGCCTTCACACGCGCGGTGGCGCATGTGCGGGATGACGTGAAGATCGCTTTGATCGAGTCGCAGGGGGAGCTTCACGTCATCCCGCACATGCGCCACCGCGCGGGTGAAGGCGGGCTGCAAAAATGGTGATTGCAGATATCGCTTTGCAGAGGCAATTTCCTGCCACTGGCAAGTCTGCTCAGGCGTTAACTCGCAGGCCTTGATGATCCGGATACTGCTCATAGTGCCTTTGCCTC
>JANOUN010001176.1:0-4059 GCA_031416875.1 Planctomycetota bacterium
GCAAAGCCATTCTTCCGGAACTGCGGGACAAGATTGATCTCAAGGGCCGCGGTGGTCATGTTCGCCGCCTGCAGTTGATGCACGAACTCGATCCCGCAGGCACTCGCGAATACGTCAAACGCGCGCTGGATGAGGGTTCCAAAGAAATGCGAGTCCAGGCAATTGAATGTCTGGGCGACGATCCGGAAGATGCGGTCCTTCTGGCCGAGCATTCGAAGTCGAAGTCAAAAGACGTTCGCACTGCGGCGTTGCGGGCACTCGGGAAAAGCACGACCGCAGAAGTGGTGCAGATTCTTTCAAAGGCCATTGCCGGACCGGATCTGGAGATCGCCGTTTTACCCGTTCAGGCCAACCGCAGTGCCGAACTGCTGGATGTGTTGCTCAAGACGGCAGACAAAGAAATGAAGGCGCTGCTGGAAGGCAAAGAGAAGGATAAAGCACAGTTATCAAACGCCGTGCTGCGGGTGTTGAGTCTGTTGGAGTGCCTGCGCGGGCGCGACGACAAAGCCACGGAGGCATTTCTGATTCAGACGTTCGGTCAGCGTGCGAAACTCGCAGCGATCAAGGGCGATCATGGTGGCGGCGATATCTTTGAACGAGTCGTCTCTCTGATGGGGTCGTCTTCGAAGAAAGCACTGGCACTGCTGGTCGAAACTCACAAATCGCTGAGTGGCAACGATCTTGTGCAGGCATTCTTCGGAGCCTGCCGAACGAAAAAACCTGCCGAAGTCTTCGATGTGTTCGGTCCCTATCTGGCGGTTAGAGTCGATGCGACGAAAAAGAAAAAGGACCCCGCAGCCGAAAAGCGCCAGTCGATCGCTCAGGCCATTCTGGTCGGCGATCATGCGGCCTACTCCTACCGGATGGCCAGACGTTATTACGGCGGTCATGACGTCGATGAGCACCAGAAAATCCTTGCCCAACTGGATCCGCGATGGCTGGACGTCGCGATCGAGATCGGTCATGTCGATCTTGTGTCCCTGCTGGCAAAACCCGGCAACGTGGCTGCAGGCAACGTCCTGATGAAATCGTTTGAGGAAGGTCTGGCGAAGAAGAGCATCCATGATTTCATGAATGCTCTGGTGGCACTTGTGCGTATTCAGCATCCAGACGCGGCGGATGCGGTCATTAAGACCATTGTGAAACATTCCAAAGGCACCACCTATGGCCTGTGGTGGGTCGGTCGCCTCATTCCGGACCTGCCGAAATCGACGATTCCGAAATTCGACGCCGTGCTGGCAACTCTGCCTGAAAAACGCGTTGACGAACTGCTTGACTTCATAACCCAGCTTAAGAACAAACCGTAATGAGATTGGGGTCACACAATGTGCCCCGACACTCCGTGGCGGGTTTTCTTCATTGTGCCATAAATACCGAACAAGGACGTCTCGCCACGGAGTGTCGAGGCACATTGGCTAACACAAACTTCGCGCGATAATTTTTTGCAGAGTTTTCTACAGGATCATTGTTATGGCAAAAAAACAGGCTCCCACCACTGATTCCGGATCGGAGCCGAATCAGTCCTCCGGAGGCGTGTTACGCGCCACAGCAGAGCAGCTTTATGCCACCGAGCTTGAGGCATTGATCGCGGAGGATAAGCACGAAAAGCCACCCGGATGGAAGATGTCTGCGCGCGCGGTACATACTTACATCTGCGGGGGAAAGGCAGGCAAGCTGGAGATCAGTCCCAAGTACATCGGTCATTCGCGATTGGTTGAGATTGCCATTGCCACACTGATCACGGACCGAGCACTGCTGTTGATCGGTGAACCAGGAACGGCCAAGAGCTGGCTGTCGGAGCACCTGGCGGCGGCCATCAACGGCGATTCCACCAAAGTCGTTCAGGGCACGGCGGGCACAACCGAAGAGCAGATTCGTTACACATGGAATTATGCCATGCTGATCGCTCACGGGCCAAGTCCGGAAGCGATCATCAAGAGTCCCATCTACCGCGCGATGGAATCCGGTTCGCTGGCTCGCTTCGAAGAGATCACGCGTTGCGCGTCCGAAGTTCAGGACGCGATGATTTCACTTTTGTCGGAGAAGCGATTGTCCGTGCCCGAACTGGCGACAGAAATTCCGGCTCAAAAGGGATTCTCCATTATCGCCACGGCGAATACTCGGGACCGGGGCGTCAATGATATGTCGGCCGCGTTGAAACGGCGCTTCAACATCATCGTCCTGCCGACACCTCAGACTCTCGAAACCGAAGTCGATATCGTCCGGAAACGCGTGCGCGAACTGGCGTCGAGTCTTGCGTTGCGATCCGCATTGCCGGCGGAAGATGCGGTGGAAAAAGTTGTTACCATCTTTCGCGAACTTCGAACCGGGCAGACACTGGATGGCAAGAACAAACTCAAAACGCCGTCCGGAGTTCTGTCGACGGCTGAAGCCATTTCAGTACTCGCCAACAGCATGGCGCTGGCGGGAAGTTTTGGTTCCGGTGAAGTCACGGCTCACGATCTTGCGGCGGGACTGCAGGGATCGGTCGTGAAAGATGAAGAGAAAGACAAGGCCGTCTGGACGGAGTATCTGACCAACGTGCTCAAGAAACGCGGAGCGGAATGGCGACCGTTATTCAACGCATGCTCGGAGCATAATTCGTGAGCTGGCAGATCAACGTCTTCGGCGTTCGGCATCTGTCGCCTATGGGGGCATGGCAGCTGCGCGCGTATCTGGATCAGATTCGGCCGACGGTCGTGCTGATCGAAGGACTGTATGACGCCACAGACCTGATTTCCGATGTGACTCGCAAAGAGACGAAGCCGCCGATTGCCATCCTTGCTTACACGGACTCGCAGCCCGTGCGGACGCTGGTCTACCCGTTTGCCCGGTACAGTCCGGAATTTCAGGCCATCTGCTGGGCGAAGGAACACAAGGCGCAGGTTGAGTTCATTGATTTGCCGTCCGAGGTGTTCCTTGGCCTGCAGGACGCGGAAGTCGAACGCTTTGAAAAACAAAAAAAGGCGAAAGAGGATGAGACTGCTGAGATCGTTGATTCAGAACGCGGCGGCGATGAAGCGTGTCCGCATGAACCGCGCGACGACGGCGATGCCGCGACCGACGAATCATTGCCGCAGCCGCGAGTGTCGCTGTATGACCGGTTTGCTCATCTGGCCGGCGAGAACGACTACGAAACCTATTGGGAGCGGCACTTCGAACATAACTCCTGCGACAACAGCTATCGCGGAGCGGCGCACGAATTCGGCCGTGCGCTGAGAGATCTGGAAGACGACACAACTCGCTGGCGCGCGGAGAATCTTGTTCGCGAGGCTTTCATGCGTCGCTGCATTGCAGAGACAATTGCTGACGGCCACAAACCCGAGAGAATCGTCGTCGTGGCGGGTGCCTTCCATGCACCGGTTCTGACGGGTGATTTTCCGGCGATGTCGGATGAAGAACTTGCGTCGCTGCGGCGACGGTCGAGCAAACTGACGCTGATGCCATATTCGTACTTCAAACTGTCGTCACAATCCGGCTACGGCGCTGGGAACAGGGCACCAGCGTACTATGAACTTCTGTGGGATGCCCTGAATGGCCGGGGCGTCACGGATTTGTCATTCCGCTACCTGTCGATGGTCGCCAGACAGCTTCGCGAATCCGGCACACATCGTTCAACGGCGGAAGTGATCGATGGTGTCCGGCTGGCTGAGACGCTGTCGGCATTCAGAAATGGAGTCGCTCCAACGCTGGCCGATCTGCACGACGCAGCGGTCGCACTTCTGGGCCATGGTGAACTGACAACGGTTAAGGACTCACTGGCCCGTGTCGATGTCGGAACGGCGATTGGCCAACTCCCCAAAGGCGTCAGTCAGACTTCAATTCAGTCAGACTTCGAACGCGAACTCGATCGCCTGAAGCTGCAGAAGTACAAGACGACCGTGAAACAGGATCTGGATCTGGACCTGCGTGAAAATCGCCAGGCGAAATCCAGCGAGGCGGCGTTTCTGGATCTGTCGCGGTCGTCGTTCTTTCATCGGCTGAGAGTACTGGAAATCGGCTTTGTGCAGTCCGCATCGACTCGACAGCAATCTACCACATGGGCCGAGAAATGGTATC
>JANOUN010001177.1:0-10433 GCA_031416875.1 Planctomycetota bacterium
TTCCAGACACCTTTTTCAACCCACCGTATTTCACGTGCCGATGTAACGCGAATAAAGTGTTCTGGCCAATGCCGGGTCTTCTGTCCCGCGAATGATAGCTCGACCATCGGGAAAAATGGTGATTTCAACGGGATGTTCACCGTGGGATTCGGAGACGGTGACACGCACAAGAAACGGGTTGGAGACCACCTCTCCGGACGCCTGCAAACGATTCGCGATGTCCGCCAGCGAGAGCGCCAGTTTTTCCGGGGGCGTGACCTGCACGGCGTTTCGACCGCACAGAATGGTCGATGAGGATTTTTGAGTTCCGTGCAGCCACAGCCGTTCGCCCTCGAAACAGGCTGGGCACTGTGAGGTCGCTCGCAGTTGGCTGACATCGATCTGACGAAACGAACCCGTCCAGACGTCGATCATGGTGAGCTTTCGATCCACCTCCTGCGCGTGGCCAGTGAGGATTTTCAACGCCAAAGCTGCCTGGAATGAGGCCACGACATTGACCGCAGGGCCGAGCACTCCGGCGGTGTCGCAGGTTTCCGTGGATCCCGGGGGGGGTGGACCTGGCATCAGACAACGCAGGCAGGCAGAATCGTGCGGAAACACGGGCATCACCTGACCAACGCTTCCCGTGCATCCGGTGAAGATCCACGGAATGCCGGTTTGCAGTGAAACATCATTGATCAGGTAGCGGATTTCGAAATTGTCAGTACCGTCCAGAATCAACGACACGCCGTCCGCGAACCGACCGATGTTCGTCCAGTCCACGTCGGCGATGATTGGTTCGATGATGATCTGCGAGTTCACTCGTCGCAGACGCCGTTCGGCAGCGATCACTTTGGGAAGATGATCGGCGACGTCCTGTTCATCGAACAGAATCTGCCGCTGCAGATTGCTGAGTTCCACAAAGTCGCGATCAACGATCCGAACCCGCCCCACTCCCGCGCGCACCAGCGTGTCAGCCAGCACGCAACCCAAAGCACCGCAGCCGACAAGCAGCACATGACTGTCAGCAAGCCGTTGCTGACCATCGCGGCCGACGCCTGTGAACAGCATCTGTTTGTGGTAGCGCGAGAGTGACATGTTTGAGGCGATGTGGCGGACAGGAGTGTCCATCCTACGTTGCTCCCATCAGACTTCCGCGGACTTGTCGACCGAGTCGTTCGGCGGCCGCGACATCATTGCCGATGACTGTGAGATGCCCCAGCTTTCGACCGAGGCGGATTTCGGATTTTCCGTACAGATGCACATGGATTTCCGGATGAGAGAACACTTTTTGCCATGCTGTGGCTGACTGATTCTGCAAATGATCGCCGAGCAGATTCAGCATCACTGCCGGCGTCTGCATGGAGACATCTCCTGTCGCCAGTCCGCAGACAGCTCGCAGCTGCTGTTCGAACTGGCTGCTGCGGGAGGCATTGATCGTCAGGTGCCCGCTGTTATGCGGACGTGGCGCGATTTCATTGACGAGCAATTGCCCGTCACTTGTGGCGAAGAATTCCACGCACAGGACGCCAATGACGCTGAAGTACTCCAGAATGGCGCGTGCGATCTGCTGAGCCTCAAGCGTCTGACGATCAGAGATCAATGGTGAGGGGCTGATCGAAACGTCCAGAATATGGTTCTCATGATGATTCAGCACGGGGGCAAAAAAGCTGCAGGTTCCGTCCGCAAACCGGGACGCAACGAGGGAGAGTTCATGCGCAAACGGAACGACTTTTTCGAGGATTGCTTCCGACACGCTGAAAGTCTTCCAGACCGCGTCGCAGTCACTGTCATTCCGGACACGAGCCTGACCTTTGCCGTCATATCCGAGCGTCACTGTTTTGAGAATCGCGTCACCGCCAAAGTCAGCGAGCCCTTTTCGCAGTTCGGGCGCCGATGTGATTCTCAGGAAATCCGCCGTCGGAATGCCAATCCTGCGGAGTGATGTTTTCTCCAGGAGACGATGTTGTGACGCACGCAGAAGCTCCGGGCCAGGAAACACGGGGACATGCTGCAAGAGCGTCTCTACCGCTGCAACAGGAATATTTTCCTGCTCGTATGTCACGACATCGACATGCTGCGCGAATTGTCGCAACGCGTCGTGATCGGTAAACGACGACGGCCATGACCGGTCGCTCACCTGCCCCGCTGGTGAATCCTGCGGATCACCGAAGATCTGAACGCCATATCCGCATTGTCTGGCCGCAATCGCAAACATGCGTCCCAACTGGCCGCCACCCAGCATTCCGATGGTTGAACCGGGAGGGACAACATGTTTCTTCGACGACATGAACCGAAACTCTCCGTGCAGACGATTTTCTTATTGGGACCGCAGCAACTACAGCCCCGTCAATGCTTGATTTTGTGGTAGGCCGGACCAAGCGAAGCGCCGTTCCGGCAAGTGTCTGGCAATTGCCGGGACTGCGCTTCACTTGGTCCGGCCTACAGACTTAACCCAAATTCTTACTCCTGACGACACACTACGCATCTCGCACGCTCAGAGAGACTCGGCTGCGCGCATCAGGCAATTCTACAGCACAGCTCGGATACGCTTCAGGAATTCCGTGTTCGTCGGGAATTTCTCCATCGTCTTGGTGAGCTGTTCCATGGCCTCCACGGGACTCATGCTGATCAGACTTCGGCGCAGCATGATAATTCCTTCGAGCAGATCCGGGTCGAGGATCTTTTCTTCGCGTCGGGTGCCGGACTTTGAAATATCAATCGAAGGCCAGATGCGACGGTCGGCAAGTTCACGGCTGAGCACCATTTCCATGTTGCCTGTGCCCTTGAACTCCTGAAAAATGGCTTCATCCATACGGCTGCCGGTATCGATCAGTGCTGTTCCGCAGACAGTAAGCGAACCACCCTCATCGAAGCGACGCGCCTGGCCGAACAACTTTTTAGGGATATCCAGAGCCCGGATATCCAGACCGCCGGTTGCCGTGCGACCGGTGTTGCTCCATTTGTTGAACGCGCGCGCCATCCGTGTGATGCTGTCCAGCAGGATAAAGACGTCCTTGCCTTCTTCAGCCAGGCGTTTGGCTCGCTCAATAATCAACTGGCTGATGCGGACATGACTTTCGACATCACTGTCCAGCGAAGACGAGATCACTTCGCCCTTGACCATGCGCCGCATTTCAGTCACTTCTTCAGGACGCTCATCGATGAGTAATACCATCAGGTAGATTTCCGGATGGTTGATACTCACGGAATTCGCGATGTCCTGCAGCAGCATCGTTTTGCCGGTGCGTGGAGGAGCGACGAGGAGGGCTCGCTGACCTTTGCCGATCGGACACAGCAGGTCCATCACCCGCATCGTCAAAGGCTTCGGTCCCACTTCGAGACGAATCTGTTCGAATGGATTGATGGCCGTCAGCGTGTCGAAGACTTTGATATCCGTATACGCTTCCGGCGTATAACCGTCGATCAGTTCCACTTCGCGTAATCGAGGTCCTTGATTCCGCGTTCCATTTCCCACATCACCGCGGACCAGCACACCCTCGCGGAGCTTGTACTTTTCAACAAGGGAGCTGGAGACAAACGGATTTGAATCTTCGGCCGCATAATTCTTCTTCGGGTCGCGCAGAAATCCATAGCCGCGGTTATGCAGTTCCAGCACACCTTCGAAGGTGCCTTCGACGATTTCGACCGATGGCTGAACCGGTCGGCTGTTGCGGCGCGGCATGCCTCGATCCCGGCCACCACGTCCACCGCTGTCACGACTGGAAGCTCCACCGCGCGGCTGAGGTCCCTCGCTGCTTCGCCCGCGATTGCCGCCACTGCCACTGCTGCCTCCGCTGCTGCCGCCACTTCCACCGGGCCGACGCCCACGACCGCCGTCCTGACGACCGGACTGATGACGATTCGAACTCTGTGGGCGTCCTGAATCTCCGCGACCACGGTCAATTCGACCGCCCTCATTTCGGCCGGAGTCCCGACCACGCCCCCGTGCGTCGTTTCTCGCTGCATCGTTTCGCGCTTCATTGCGATTGGCTTCACTGCCGCGATTTTCATCACGGCCGCGATTAAAGTCGCCGCCGCGATCGAAATCGCCACCGAGGTCATCTTCAAGGCCGCGATTGTCGTCCGGGCCGCGATTCGCATCGAAATTGCGGTTATCGTCTCCACCGCGAAAGCCATCGCCAGTTCGACTTGTCCCACCAGGCTCGGAAGGGCCTGTTCCTTCAGGACGACGGCGACGGCGACGGCGACGTTTTGGTCTTCGATCTCCGCTGTCAGGATCGCCACCCGATTCGCCCTGGCGAGGTCTGTCACCGGGACCATCATTGAATCCACCGTCGCCAGGCGCCGTGCCGCGATCGATGTCGTCGCGGGAATCACGACTTTCGGCGTCATCGGGAGCGTAGCGAGGCCGACTGCGGGAAGGCGCCGATTCGCTGTCGTCGTCGCCAAAGTCCAGTTCGTCTGTACTGAAATATCGCATTCCCGTTTGCGATTCGACGTCGGCGATCTGACGTTCCAGACGGTTGGAAGTTCTTTCCATGCGTGGAGCACGCTCGAGCGGTTTTGCTGCCTCTGGTTTTTCAGCGTCAGCCGCAGCCGGTTGTTCTGGCGCTTCGCGGCGAGGTTTTCTTTCGCGTCGCGCAGGTACTTCCGCTGCCGCCGGTGTGCTGTCCACGTTGCTTGTGCTGCGTGAGCGTCGAGCTGGTTTGACTTCGCGCGCTGCTTTTTCTTCAGAAACGCCGGACCCGAAGTCGTCATCGCTGACCGGTGCGGGTATCTCAACATTGTCATCGGCTGCCTTGCGGCGGGATCGTGTGGCTGGGGGACTGGTCGTGCTGCGAGGGGTGGAGCGACGACGCGGCGTCCGCTGGCTGGTTCCTTCAGAATCGGAACTGCTTGTCGGCATAAATGGAAACCTGACTGAGCCTTGTTAAGGTGGGGAGGCAGAGGACGAACGCTCGTCACAGACCTCGGTCAAAGGACTTTTCCGAATGAATTCAGACTCACTGTGGCGCACAATCGCAAACAATCGCCAAACTGAAGAGTCCTGCAGAAAGCACTATGCCTGCTACAAAAGGTATCGGAAATGTCACACAAAAAATGAGATGTGCGTCCGAACCAGGACGCGAATAGAGACCATGACCGCAATTGCTGATAGTGCGGAACAAATCCATGGCAGCCAAATAAGAGTTGTCCTGCCCGGACTTCCAACAAACGTTTCAGTGAAGCCCCTCATACATTTCCATGTGGTTCACATTTGAACCAAATGCAAATGCCTGAACGCTCCTGAATGCATACCAGGAATTCAGGAAAGTGGTCACGACTCGAACGGTGTCGAGGAGCGAAAAAGCCTTCAATTGCCGAAACTTTCCGGGAACTAACTTTTTGAGATGCCCATGGATACTTTAGCAGGCATCAAACCGGAAAGCACAGACAGCGAATGGAAGCTCATCAGGCAGTTCCACTGAGCATCGAAAACAAACGTATCGAAACTCGACGCGCCAAACACCGTTGCATCAGAGGAGATGCTTCACACAATCTTTGTTCCCATGACGGGAGACTCATACCAGCGCTGGACGCAGTCCCGCTGTAGATTAGTATTAATTGATTCCGAGTCCATGTCAATTGTACTCTGCCGTACAAAAATGAACATTTTATTGAAACTTGTTTCCCTCAACCTGATCGATTCGCAGGGCACTGCGAATTCTTGCGAATTTCAGGGGGTTCTCTTTGAATTCTGTTCGGTTTTCCGGCGACTGGAAAAGGTACAGTCGTTCGTCAAAGAAGGCTCCGAAACGAATGCTTCCCGTCACAGCTCGCTGGGTCTCGGTCAAAATGACTGCGTCGCAGCCCAGATCCTGAGGTGCGTAAAGTGACGGATTCTTCAGGAACACGTCTCGATTTGCCTCCGACGAAAACACATAACGCACGCCACGGTATTCTGTCGTAATTTTTTCGTTCCCGGCCTTCCATTCGCGTTTGTCATGCAACAGCACGGGGCAAAAGCCTTCCAGCCCGATGAGTACTGGATCCGTCGATGGTTCAGGAGCCTCTGCAGCGGTGACTGGTGCCGGCTTGCCAGCATCGCTGACTGTTGCTGCGACCGAGGGCTCCTGTGAAACTTTTGATGCGATTGTGTTTTGAGGTCCTGGATCTGCTGGCTTCGGCACGGACATTGTCTTGCCGCGTTGGGAGATATTCCGCAGCAGATTCATGTACTGTGCCTTCTGCATGTAGCCCACGTTGAGTGTTTCGATCGTCCCATCCGGGAACATCACCACGTCGCGAGGTACTGATGTCGCTCCGCAGCGAGACGCCAACTCAGGCTCGTGCGTGACATCGACCTTCACTGATGCCATTCCATCCGCCAGGGCCTGTTGAACCTGCAGATCTGCAAAGACTTCACGATCCATTCTCTGACAAGGACCGCAGTACCATGCATGAAAGTGAATCAACACCGGCTGCGCACCCGACTCGGCTGATGTGCGAGCCTGTTCAAACGCTGCGTGCCAGCCGTGGGTCTGAGCCTGGCATGTTGACGAGGAGGCCGCTAAGAAAAGAACTGCCGAAAAAAAAAACTTCGTACGCATGGCAGCGGACTCCTGATTCAAGCTTCGGCGGTCGTGAGACCGGCATCGGAGGACATTGACGCGCAGGCGATTCTTCACCTGACCTTTAGACTTATCGGTTCAGAGAAAACGAGAATCCGAAGCCACTTGAATTCAATGGCAGATTTGACCGGAGCCGTCGAACGAATAATCAGGTCTGTCGGAGGAGTGAACGAGGACCGATTGTAACGCTTGTTTAACTTTCATCACCCCGCTGCAACAGAGGTTTCCACCCGCGTCGTGCCTGAGCAGAATTGGCGTGGTGCTACAGAACCCTGGTGCTTCGACGTCTTCCTCAGCTTTTTCAAAATCCCGGGCTGCGTCGGAGCCCATGTCTGGAGTGAGTTTCATTATTTTCCAGAAAAACCTGAACGAAAATCGGCTTCTGTGACGATGTTGCAGACATACAACATTTTGTGTTGACAGATTCCAGAAGCCCACTATATTGCGGTTGCTGACAAATCAACGTCGAGGTCACAATTTGGTGAACACCACCGCAAACCATTGTCACAGCAAGGTTTGAGTGACTTGGAAGCGGGTTTGTTGACATGACGTGGCCGCAGCTTATTCTTCGTCCCGTCCCGGTATGGATGCCCCTCTCGACAGGAGGTCGAACTCATGACAATTTCGTCGCTCGCGTCTCTGGCTGCCCTTCTCATTGCCTGCCAATCGCCTCAATCATATTTGCGTGATTGAGTAGCCCTGGTCAACTGTTGGTGTTAGTCCCTGCGCGCACGACGGATCGTTCATGAATTCGTGGCTTGATTCTGCCTGAATTGAGCTGCGAATTGGTAATGTGTCTTTGTGAAATCGAGTTTCATCGCTCAGCTCAGAAAGCCACTGATATTGTAATTGCCTAAAAAGTCGAGTTTGTGTCGAGTCTTCATTAAGATGGAGCCTCTGCGTAAGAATCGCAGTTTTAACCAGGAAGAAGTAAGGGGAGTAGCGTCGAATGATTCGAGCAGTATCGGAATGGATAATTCGTAAGCGGGACGGCCGCACAGTGCCGTTCGATCCGAGTTTGATCGCGAGGGCGATCAGCAATGCGTTTCGCGCAGAGCAAAATCTGGCGAAAAACCAGCCGTTGGATGAGGATATTGAGCAGGAAGTTGCCTCCATCACTGAACAGGTGGTTTCTGAAGCCGCCAATGATGCCGCGTCAGATCGTGGCGTCGGTGTTGAACATATTCAGGACCTGGTCGAAATGCAGATGATGAAGCGAGGTCACTACCGAGTGGCGCGGCGCTATATCGTCTATCGTGCCGAACATGCAAAAATCCGATCTCTGCTGCAGCCGGAAGCCCTTGAGGGTTCAGAAGTCGCAGCATTGCCGCGGATGTTCGTCAAACTGGAGGACGGCGTTCGAGTGCCGTTCGACAGCGCGAGGATTCGTCGGCGAATCGAGGCTGCCTGTCAGGGCCTGCCCGAATGCGACCCGAACGCAATACTTGAAGAAGTCATGAAATCCGTCTTCGACGGCATTTCTGTCGGCGAAATCTATCGAGCCATGATTCTCGCGGCTCGATGCCGCATTGAATGCGATCCGGCATTTGACACCGTCGCAGCGCGCCTGCTGCGGATGGTGATCAGTAACGAAGCGCTGGGCAGTTCGCCTGTCAATCCGGCGGAATACGCCAAGCTTTACCGGAATCAGTTTGAGCATTACGTGATCGACGGCATCAACGAGGATCGCCTGACACCGGATTTGCGAAATCTGGATTTGACACGTATTGCAGCGGCCTTGCATCCGGAACGCGACGGCTTGTTCAAATACCCCGGTCTGCAGGCGGTGTATGACCGTTATCTGCTGCACATTGAGGGTCGCCGCATCGAGACTCCGCAGTACTTCTGGATGCGAGTCGCCATGGGCCTCGCCATGAAAGAAGATCAGCCGGAAACGCGGGCGATTGAATTCTACAACATGCTGTCGACCATGCGGTTCACCTCCGCCACGCCGACTCTGTTTAATTCCGCAACCAATCATCCGCAGTTGAGTTCGTGCTACCTGTCGACGGTCAAGGACGACCTGGAGCACATCTTTAAGTGCGTTTCCGACAACGCCAAGCTCAGCAAGTGGGCCGGCGGACTTGGCAACGACTGGACCAGTATTCGCGCGACGAATTCCCATATCAAGGGCACGAATGGTCGCAGTCAGGGTGTGATTCCGTTCTTAAAGGTTGTGAACGACACTGCGGTTGCCGTGAATCAGGGTGGCAAGCGGAAGGGGGCGGTGTGTTCGTATCTTGAAACGTGGCACATGGACGTTGAGGAATTCCTTGACCTCCGCAAGAACACCGGTGACGATCGTCGCCGAACCCACGATATGCACACGGCGAACTGGATTCCGGACTTGTTCATGAAGCGTGTTCAGGAAGAGCGCGAGTGGACGCTGTTCAGCCCGGATGAAGTTCCCGATCTGCATGATCTGGTCGGCAAGAAGTTCGAAGACCGTTACATCGAGTACGAGCGAATGGCAGAGGCCGGCGAAATCCGGATGTCAAAGAAACTGCCGGCGATCGAACTCTGGCGCAAGATGCTGACGCGATTGTTCGAAACCGGTCATCCATGGATCACATGGAAAGATCCGTCGAACATCCGATCACCGCAGGATCATGTCGGCGTTGTTCACAGCAGCAATCTCTGCACGGAGATTCTGTTGAATACATCGGCGACCGAAACGGCTGTCTGCAATCTGGGCTCAGTCAATATGCTGGCTCATATCACAGACGGTCAGCTTGACCTGCCGATGCTGGAAGAAACCGTCCGCACCGGCATGCGAATGCTGGACAACGTAGTCGATATCAACTTCTACCCTACGGATGAAGCGAAGACATCCAACCAGCGGCATCGTCCGGTGGGGCTGGGTTTGATGGGATTCCAGGACGCGCTGGCAGCCATGAACATCAGCTATGCCAGTGTGGCGGCGGTGGAATTTGCCGACTACAGCATGGAAGCCATTTCCTACTTCGCGATTCTCGCGTCGTCTGAGTTGGCAGCGGAACGTGGCGTGTACAGCACGTACAAGGGTTCCAAGTGGGATCGCGGCATGTTGCCGATCGATACGATGGAACTGCTGGAACAGGAACGCGGCTGTCGCATCGACGTCGATCGAACGGCCCGCATGAACTGGACTGTTGTTCGCGAATCCGTGGCAAAGCACGGTGTGCGTAACAGCAACTGCATGGCGATCGCACCGACAGCGACGATCTCCACCATCATTGGTGTGTCGCAGTCGATTGAACCGATGTACAAGCATCTGTTTGTGAAGAGCAATCTGTCAGGTGAGTTCACTCATCTGAACACATCGCTGGTGACAGAGCTGAAACAACGCGGTCTGTGGGATGCCGATATGCTGGAAGCATTGAAGTATTACGACGGAACGCTGTCGCAGGTTCCGCGGATTCCCGCAGATATTAAGGCTCGATTCCTGACGGCGTTCGAAGTCGAACCAAAGTGGCTGATCGAATGTGCCGCTCGACGTCAGAAATGGATCGACATGGGCCAGTCGCTCAATCTTTACATGTGCGAACCAAGCGGTCGCAAGCTGCATGACATGTATATGCTGGCTTGGCGAAAAGGTCTGAAAACGACCTACTATCTTCGCACACTGGCAGCGACTCAGATTGAGAAATCGACGGTGGACATCAACAAGTTTGGTCTTCAGCCTCGCTGGGTCAAGAGTCGCAGTGCTTCCAGTGACATTCAGGTCGCGCGGATGGATTCTGATCGTTCACCTGAGCAGGGACGCAGCGACATCCCGTCTCCGCATGTCGTGCCGGTGACTGAGGTTTCTCAGTACAACGCCTGCAGCATCACGGACCCGGATTGCGAAGCCTGCCAGTGAATGAATGACCAATGACGAAGCCGCAATGACCAATGAGG
>JANOUN010001178.1:0-4739 GCA_031416875.1 Planctomycetota bacterium
GAGGAGGACCGCAGGTGCCGAGGAGGACCGCAGGTGCCATGCACCAGGAGTGCAACATCACGGCAACCGGACGCTCATGCATTCCGGCTAATTGGTATGTTTACTTTTGCCGGTCGCCTTAAGATACTCGTCGGCTAAAACATCCAGGCCAGATCATCAGCTTCGCCCTGGCCCGCCATCAGCCTGTCGAGGATTCCTTCGCGGTCTCTTTCCGCATGGTCTTCGTTACTTTGGGCGGGAATTGAGTGAGGCGACTCGGATTGCCGCAGGACAAACTCGTCTTCTGCCGCGGGCGCATTAGCCGATTGGTCAGATACGGTATCGTGTGATAGCGGCGTTTCCTTGCGGGCCAAAGAAAACTCCTTGCGTTCTTCACTCAGCACAGAAACCACAACCTCGGTTGGGAGAATTGCCACCAGGAAGTCATCGACAGACTCGGACGCCTGAGTGACCTGGAAGTTAACCGGCAGGCTCCACAGTCCCAGCTCGCCAAAGGTATCGATAGCTCGCACCCAGACGCGATACGTTCCGACCGGCAGTGGCGTTGTGGGCGTGTAGTGCAGCGTTGCAACCAGCGATGTCACGTCGATGATGCCGTTGACAGACACGTTAAGTCGATCCACTTTGATACGATACGCAGCTGCCCCATCGACAGGTCGCCACGAGAACGTCGGTGTCCGGTCGCTTGTGGTCCCCGTCGGCGACAACACGTCTGTGCGTCCGCCCACAAAGAATGTGATCACTTGCGGAGCCTGGGATCGATATCCATCCGAGCTGACGGCCACCACTTGCCAGCGATAAGTGCCCACAGGCAGGTCTGCTGGCGGAGTCCAACTGGTCCCGGAACTGATGGTGACGCTGTGAACAACCTGGCCGTTGTTCGCGTTACGCAGGACGAGTTCGTATCCGACCGCCCCGGTCACAGCACTCCACGAAAACGCAGGCTGGCGACTGAACGTTGAGTTCAGCGGACCGATCACAGTCGGTGTCGGCACAACTACAAAATCGATCGGCATTGAAAAGTAACCCGTGATTCCGTCAGCCGTCATGCCGCGAACCCAGGCTCTGTAGACTCCCATCGGCAGGTCTGCGGCCGGAGTGAACGACGTTGTCGTCAGGTTCGTATTGCGGATGACCTGACTTTGACCAGTCGTGATATTATCGACCCAGAGATCGTACTTCGCAGATCCCTGCAATGCGTTCCAGGCGATAGTAGGGCGAGATGTTCCCTGGAGACGCTGGATTGTCTGCGGAATCACACGCAGGTAGTTGCGGAATTGATATGATTGTGACCAGCCCGATTTGCGCCCTCCCGCGACTGTGGCCTGGATGAGAATACTGAAACTTCCAAGACCAAAATCGACAGACGGTGTGAAGGAGGTTCCTGCCAATGTCTGCCGGACGAAGTCATCGACTCCATTCGTGAGATCGTTCAGGCGGATTTCGTAGCTGACGGCTCCGGGCACGACCGACCACGTGATCGTCGGATGATTTGACGTAGTGAACGTCGCGGGCACCTGAACAGCGGGGGCCATGATCTGGTTGAATGCCCACAGCTCATTGCCGAACGCACCGGCATTCGACGTACCACCCCTGAAATAGAGCGAGGCACCAATACTGAGAAAATTGAATTCGAACAAATCGACTGCGGGTACTCCGACAACGAATTCATGCTCCAGATTCAGGTTCGTCCCATCGAAACTCCAGAATTCGTATCCGAAAACATTTCCGCCCCCTGGCGGGGTTATTGTTCGCGTCATATAGAACCGACCGTCATGCACAACCGACAACTGATCATAATTTGAAAGCGTCGTCACCGTTGTCGTACCCATGGCCGTTCCGTCAGTCGTGGCCCAATGAAGATCACCTGCATCCTTAAACATTAACTTGCCATTGTACTCATGGAGATTGCGTCCCTGGGTGACGACCTGAGTCCCTCCAGGAGTACCATCCGATTTCCAGATTGTTCCGTTATCGCGCACGAAGTACAACGTTCCGTTGACATTTGTCAAATCGGGCGCAAGCGAGAAGCTGTCTCCTCGAAAAAAGTAGCGGATTAACCCTGTGCCAGCGTCTGTCCCGTCAGATTTCCATAAGCCTTGGTTCGGATTGGAAAAGGACAGGTAATAGGCTGCCCCATTGACATCTGTGAAGTAAGCCGGATTCGATCCCTGGATACCAGGAACGCTGTCCTGGACCATTGATGTCCCGCCTTCAGTTCCATCGGATTTCCACACCTCTTTTCCGTGCACTCCATCATTCGCAGAGAAGTAAAGTATTCCGGCAATGTTGGTCAAATGTCTCGGAAGGCCGTCACCACTTCCGGGCACAATGTCCTTCACGATCACTGTTCCTGCAGCCGTTCCATCAGATTTCCACAACTCAAATCCGTGTGCTCCATCTGTGGCGGAGAAGAACAACGTCCCGTTCACATCAGTGAGCTCCGAAAGCTGGGCACCGGCACCGCCTGGAACGATATCCTGCACCATGAAAGTGCCGGATTCCGTTCCGTCAGACCTCCACAGTTCGAATCCAGTGTTGATGACACTTCGAGCACTGAAGTAAAGAATTCCGTTGACGTTAGTCAGTTCACGCGGAGAAGCACCATCGGGCCCTGGCAAAATATCTTTGACGACCCTGGTTCCATTGGGAGTTCCGTCGGACGTCCACAGTTCAACATCTCCTGGCGTTTGTTCTGCCGTGAAAAAAAGCGTTCCGCCAACATCGGTCAGTTGTGAAGGTTTCGACGATGTTGCTCCAGGAGAAATATCCTTGATCAGTCGCACATCGGCTGCGAGCAACTGGCGGTTTTCCAGATCTTCAACCGACGATGCTGACTTTCCCGGTCTGCGCCGTCGCGCCAACCGGGCGGCAGAGACGAGTTGAAATCCCAGCAGGGTAAACAACGGGTGACGCATAATCTTTACTCCAAACAACACAGGAAATTCCGGGCAGTCTTAAGGCGACCGGCAAAAGAATACATACCAATCAGCCCGCACGCATTAGCGTGGGGTTGCCGTGATGAACCGGACGCTTGCGCGTTCCGGCTGATGGACTTGGGTAAATTCCATTCTGCCGCTCGCCTGGGAGGTTTACATTGAATCGGCGACCGACATGGGATTCAATCAGTAAGTTTGGAAAGAGTCTGTCCGGCAAACAAATCAGCGACAGCGACAAAAGAATCCACGCAATACTCGCTTTTTCTTGTGTTTTCCCCCTGAGTGGGAGTCCGATACAGACGGCAATGCCGCCGCATTTTGGAAAATCAGGCCGAGTTCCCCTCAGAACGTCCGCATTCAGTTCTGTGACTACGACCGCATCGAACCATCCGCGACGGATCTAAACTCATGAACGCTCGACAACTTGAAAAGCTCGGGATACCGAGGCACGCGGTGAATCAGGCGATCAGGGCGATTCAATTGCTCCTTGAATCTCCTGATTTTGACCGCCGGACAATTAAAGAGCGACTGCGGCTGGTGGCCGCGAACCCTCAACTGTTTCTCGGAGATGCCGTTCTGGACGGACTTGCGCGAGACCTCACGGAATCAGATCCCTCTCCGGAAATCGAGCCGATCGAATATCGTACGTGGGGCACGAACATCGACGAAGGTGCTCATCAGCAAATGAAAGACGCCTGCCGTATCCCCGCAGCCGTTGGTGCGGCACTGATGCCGGATGCGCATCTCGGGTACGGACTTCCCATCGGAGGCGTGCTGGCAACTCAGGATGTGGTGATTCCGTATGCCGTCGGTGTGGACATCGCCTGCCGCATGAAAATCTCAATTCTCGACATGCCGGTGGAGACGCTGGAAAAGCGATTTGATCATTATCGCAATGCCTTGGAAAACGGGACTCGTTTCGGTGTCGGTTCGGTTCACAAGAAACCTCAGGACCATCCGGTGATGGACGAGGACTGGTCTGTCACCCGGATCACTCGTGAGAACAAAGACAAAGCCCGCAATCAACTGCGTACATCAGGATCCGGTAACCACTTTGTGGAGTTCGGTGTCGTGACGATAGCAGAGCCGTCGTCAGATCTGGATCTCGAACCGGGCCAGTACGTCGCGCTGCTCAGTCACAGCGGCAGCCGCGGTCCGGGAGCGCCTGACTGCTCGACGTATTCGAATATGGCTCGGGCCAACATGCCAAAACAGCATCAGCATTTTGATCGACTGGCGTGGCTGGACATGCGTTCGCAGGCGGGACAGGAATACTGGGCGGCCATGAATCTGATGGGTGAATTTGCTTCCGCGAATCATGCTGTGATCCATCGCCTGGTGACTCAATTGTGTGTTAAAGTTCCATCATGACACGCACGAAACGCATTTGTCCGGCTGGTGAAGTCTTCCACGTTCTGAATCGAGCGGTGGCTCGGCTCACGATTTTTGAAAAGCCAGAAGATTATGCCGCGTTCATGCGTGTTGTGGAAGAAACGCGGGCAATCGTGCCGCTGCCGATTTATGAGATGGTGGCAATGCCCAATCACTGGCATTTCGTAGTCCGCCCTGAGACCAGTGATCAGGTGAGCGAGTTTTTCCGTCGCCTCACTGTCATGCACACCATGCGTGAAAAAGGGGTCAGGAACCAATAGTGCAGAGCACCCTTCGGGCCATTTGGCTATTGGTTCCTGACCCCTTTTTCACGCCATCTGTATCAGGGCCGCTTCAAATCGTTTCCCATCCAGACAGACGGGCACTTGCTGACGGTGATGCGGTACGTGGAGCGAAATCCAGTGCGTG
>JANOUN010001179.1:0-3054 GCA_031416875.1 Planctomycetota bacterium
GTTTAACCGCGTGCCCATCGGGCCGCGCTTCGCTGCCAATCGCGGGGCGTTGCCCACGCGGTTAAACGATATTATGCCAAACTACTTCTGCCGAGGTGCTTATGAAGCACTGAAGTTCCGGGAAAGAATCGGTAAGCGTAAGCCTGATGCAGGGCCAAAAATCCGATTTCGTCAAGGACACCAACGTCGTCGTCCCGTAGCTGCGTCTCTGCTCGGCGAAGGGCGTCGCGTGATAGAAGTGTCCAGCCAAAAGCAGGTTACATGTGGCGTTGTCCGGATATGTCCGAATTCTGTCCGGATTCAATATTGGCGTGAAGATTTTGGTTCTATTCGCACTCGCAAATTGAAAATCCGGACAAAACGAGTCCGGTCTCCTGCATATCTGTATTTGTCCGGATCCGAGCCGATCGGCCATATTCAAAAAGGAAGTTTAGTTCGCTTCAAGGCTCATATAGAGCCACGACACGAACAAAAGTATTTTTCCGCAGTTTGAATCGTGGCAGTCCCCGGAAACAGCAGGTCAGCAAGCCAATCTGCCTCTGGCAGGGAGAATCTTGAAAACTGGACCGACTACCGGCAGAGCGGTGATCCGTATGTTGAACATGCCAATCGGTCGACGGCAGCCTGATGCTGAGCCAGACGGTCAACATTCACTCGGTTGGCATCTATGTGCGCAAGGACGGTGCCCGCGCAGGCCACGTTCCGACTATGGCCTGCAGCGGTCTGTTCAATAGTTGCAGACGACCGTGCCGGGATAATCGGAGGGCTAAGTACTCCGGGCCGAAGCGATTCCAGATTGCTGGAGCATTTTTTGGTAATCTGTGTGCAAAGCACACTGGCTCCGCAGGCGCGGAGGGCGCGGACCACATCTTCTCTCGGATGATTGTGGGTGTTGCTCGTTCCGGCTGAGACAATCGCGACCTGTGGCTGAATGGCGGTTCCAAACAGCCAATTCAGATCGGCTGACGATTGATGCGACTTTCCCGCATGATGAGGTACCGCCAGCACACTGCAACTGATCGGTCCGACACGCTGGTGGATGTCACGCCATTGGCCGACTTCAGAATCTGCGGCAAAAACAATCCGGTTCTTTGCAACATCGAAAAACAACACCGCACTGGTTGCGTTCTGCACACCAGCCGACTGGGCCAGAAGGTTGATTCCAGCGGTTGGCGAATATGTATTGAGCGACACCGGACCATCGGACCAGATCACCTGTGGGTCCGCAGTGCATTCAAGACGGGCAAGCTGATTCTGCGATAACACGCCCTGATGGATAAACTCTTTCACTCGCTCCCAGAAACGACTCTGCAGAAAGATGTCATCCTGAACGAAGCACAGTTTTTCAATCCGGTCCTGGTAATCGTTCAGAATCGAGATCGCGCCACCGATATGGTCATCGTGACTGTGCGATATGACCAAAGCTTCAACAGTCTCGACACCGTACCGTTTCAGAAAACGGAGTGCCAGTTCATCGTTCTTCAGGCCACAATCCACGACGATCGCTCGCCGCTTTCCCAGCAGGATGATCTGGCAGGTTCCCTGACCGACGTCGAGAAAATAGACTTCCATACCCGACGATTACCTTGATCACAGCTGTGTAGTTTCCAGTTGCCGTGACGACCCTATAGAGTCAACTAACTGCCGTTCCTGTTCCGGTGGCATACGTTGAAACTGACGTCTGCGTTCAATGTGGGAAATCCGAAGTAATTCTCCGGTGAGGGGATTTCGCTCCACAACTGCTTCAAATGGCTGGCCTGCCTTATATGTAATGAAGTCAGGTGAATTGACCTGACGAAGCGAGACGGCTTCTTTGCGGCCATTGTCCCATTCAACTTCCTGAGGCCACGGTCGAACCTGAGTCACCCTTCCGAGTTGTCGCACAATCATCGCCGTCGTGTTTTTGTAAACCGTCACGTCAATCAGTTCACGAAGAACATCCCAACGATGCTGCTCATCACCGTTCATTTCGAACGGGCGTTTAGCGATCAATTCCTGAAAGCTCGCATGAATCTTGAGTATCAGATCCTGCAACGCTGCTTCTCGCGATTCACCGTAACCCACAAATACGGGGCCTAGCGATTCGGCAACCAGTTGACCGCCCACGAAAGTCGCATTGAGTGACTGCCGCAATGGATACGACGTGGTGCCAACTGCGACTTGATCAATTGTCATTTGAGTCGCATCGGAATCACGATATTTCTGCACCATGGATCCACCAGCTTCCCGAAGAAGCATTGTATCCACGAAAGCGATCGGCATCGACGTAGGGCTTGGCATGAAGAGCGTCATATCCTAATGCTCGCTAAACGGACCGAACAAATCAAGCGTTGATTTTGTCAGAAAGTGTTCAAAACAGTCGCGGAGATACTGATGAGATCGGTCGAGACGGTTCCAAATATTGGTAAGATCAAGTGAATTGACATTTGTTGAGTGTTTTTGCCAATCCACGCGAAAACGAAAGACCCGCTTTTCCGGAGATGACTGCAGTGTCCTGATCTGCAGGTGCAGGGGACCTTCATCGACAGGACATTCCGCAACGAACTGCTGCGCCGTAAACTGCACCTGGCCGAATGGTAATTCCGGAAGGTCAGTCACGAACGGAAAGTAATCGCGGATCTCGATCTTGCCTTCAACCGGGATTGGGATATCGATAATATCCAGATAGTGAATTACAGCCTTGCGTATCGAAGCGGGTTGAAAATCTCTCAGGTAGTCATTCAGCTTTGGGGTGATTGCTTCTCTGACGGCGGAAAAACGAGGGTAGTTGTCGCCACGTTTCAGCAGATGAAAGGCAAGTTCATCGTCAGCCAATTGGAGAATCCGACTCCTGTCGGCATTCGACGCACGCACATACTTCACCCGAACGTCACGGCCGATGACTCGCGGAAGATCGGACGCCGATGTTTCTTCGACATGAAGTTCCGTTTCCAGTGCTCGTTCGAGCCGAGGGAATTCGTCCATGTATCGTTGCAGGAACTTTCCGACCTGACCAAGATCCCAGCCAGTCTTTGCTTCATTAGGAGCAAAGCTGAATGAAACCCAGAGTTCGGC
>JANOUN010001180.1:0-1918 GCA_031416875.1 Planctomycetota bacterium
GCTCAGCGGATTTCGGAGAACACTGTGGCTCAGAACCCACGGACCTCGTGCAACTCGGAACGCCGCAGGCAGAATTGCGAAATTCAGGAGTTCATGCATGGCCACGCTGATTGCCATTGAAGGCATCGACGGAGCAGGAAAAGGAACTCAGGCGGCTCGACTCGTAGCATCACTTCGCGACACGGGGCTGAAAGTAGATTCGCTGCAGTTTCCGCGCTATGGAGCCACCACATTCGGTTCCGCAATTGGTGATTTTCTCAACGGTCGCTTCGGTGCACTGAATGAAGTGCATCCGCAACTGGCTGCCGTGTTGTATGCGGGCGATCGATTTGAATCACGATCGCTGCTGCTGAAGTTAATGGACGACAACGATATCGTAGTGCTGGACCGCTTCGTCGGATCGAACCTTGCACATCAATCTGCCAAGCTGGACGGCGAAGCCCGCACGGCCTTGATTGAGTGGATCGAGAAGATTGAATTTGAAGTCTTCGCACTTCCGCGTCCACAACTCACCATCCTGATCGACATGTCGTCACAGATGAGTCGCGAACTGGTTGCCAGGAAAGCCACGCGCGACTATACCGATCAGGAAGCCGACCTTCAGGAATCCGACCTGCCCTATCTGGAAAAAGTCCGCCGCTGCTACCTCGCCCTTGCCCACAGCCGCCTCGACTGGCGCACGGTCCATGGATTAAAGGACGACGGGTCATTGAGGACGATCGACGATGTCGCGGCGGAGATTTTGACGATTGCACAGCCGTCGGCTGACTGATCGCGAGGCGAAACGTCCCAGAGCACGCTGGAGGACTCTTAATTCAGCAGCCATTCAAGCAGGCGCCAGTCCATCCAGCGGCGGTCGGGGTCGATACCGCTGCGACCGACAAAGCCCAGATGTCCGCCGTGCTGTGTCAGGCACAGCGTGACATTGGGCGGCAGTTGCAGTCCGCGAAACGCCTGCGTGCTCACAACAGGATCGTCCTGCGACGCAAGAATGGTCGTGTGGACGCGGATCTGACTGATCACCGGCTTGGATGACGCTCGCGCGTAATAATGGTCGGCGGACTCAAACCCGGACGCCGGTGCCGTATAAAGTTCATCAAAGTCGTACAATCGACTTGGCGGACGGCGAACGCTCGCCAATGGGACGTCTTCTCTCCATTGTGTTGAATTGGAGAGCTGGCGGACCAGCCTGCGGGTGAAATACAAATCGTAACGCTGGCCCATACGAGACGCATTCAGCATGGATGAACAGTGCTGCAGGTCGATCGGCGGACACACGGCCACGGCACGAAACAGACTCAACGGCAGATCCGTACCAAATTCACCAAGGTATCGCAGCAAAAGGTTTCCGCTGAGTGAAAAACCGGCGAGAGAAATCGGAGATCCAGGACATAGCCGTTCGACCATATGGACGGCGGCCGCAAGGTCTTCCACACGTCCCGCGTGATACGGGTATTGGGCCAGACTTGTACCGGCTCCGCAGCCGCGATGATCCATCCGGAACGACCGCACGCCGCGCTGCTGAAGTCGTGCCGCCAGACGTACCATGTAGCCGCTGCGATGGGATCCGCCGAGACCGTGCAGCATCAGAACAACGTGATCGCCCCGTCGCCACTCCTGAGGACAATCATCATGCATGACAACCAGATCGCCGTCATCCAGCCGAAGCCGTCGTTCGGTGGTCTCGGCAAGTGGCAGAAGACCCGGAAACAGCGTCGCCCACGCCGTCTGTGCATGCGGACTCGATAAACCCCGCGCCGGACGAAACTGCGGAACGCCTGGCAAGGCGTCGCCGCGGAGCGAAAGCGGATACGAATCGCACAGCGCATGCTGCTGCGACCGTGCGAGATCGAAATTTGGAATTGTCTGTCCCTGAAAGCCGTCCATGAAATACGTCCGCAACGCTGCTGGAGACACG
>JANOUN010001181.1:0-4094 GCA_031416875.1 Planctomycetota bacterium
CGCCGTTGTCTGCTCTGATGCTGGCGAAGCTGGCGGCCGATGTTGGCTTTCCGCCGGGAGTCATCAACGTGATTCATGGCACGGGCCAGGAAGCCGGTGCGGCGCTGGTGAAACATCCGGGCGTGGACAAAATCACGTTCACTGGACGACATCAAACGGGTGCCCTGATGCTGGAAGCTGCCAAAGTCGGCATGAAAGGCGTGATGCTGGAGCTTGGCGGAAAGACCCCCAGCATCGTGTTTCCGGACGCACCGATCGACAACGTCATAAACGGCGTCATAACCGGGATCTTCTAAAACCTCGGGCAGGTCTGCGTTGCCGGGTCCCGTGTGCTGATCCACGAAAGTCAACACGACGATTTACTGGAAAGGATCGTGGCCAAGGTGCGCAGCCTGCGTCAGGGAGATCCCACAGATCCGGACATGCAACTCGGTTGTCTCGCGACACCCGGACATTGCGACACCGTCCGCAACAGCGTGGAAAAAGCCGAACAGGAAGGCGCGCGGTGTGTGTTGACGGGGATCCGTCCCGTTGATCCCATGGACTGTTTTTATCCTCCGACAGTGTTTGATCGCGTCACGCCAGGCATGACGGTGGCTCGGGAAGAAGTGTTCGGCCCCGTGCTGAGTGTGATGACTTATCGGGACGAAGCGGAAGCCGTGCGGATGGCGAACGACTGTGAATTTGGTCTGATGGCAAACATCTGGACGTCCGACGGGACTCGTGCGCTGCGCGTCGCCCGTCAGATTCGCGCGGGACGAATTGCCATCAACGGTGGTGGTGCTTTACGAGCCAACGTGCCCGTGTTCGGATACAAACTCAGCGGCATCGGTGCAGAGCTGGGGTTTGACGAAGCGGTCCACGAGTATTGCAGTTCAAAAGCCATTCTGTATTCACTCGCTGCGGAGAAATCACCATGGCCGGAGTAAGCTCTTCGCCATCCATGTCATTGGCTGCGGAAAGTCATCGCCAGGACGCGCGGATCGGGCGGGCGATTGAAGAACTGGATACGCCCACACTGCTGCTGGATCGAGCGGCCAGCGACCGAAACCTCGCCAGGATGGCAGGCTTCTTTCAGGATCGACCTGCCAAACTGCGTCCACACTTTAAGAATCACAAGTGCGTGACTCTGGCACAGCGCCAGATGCTGGCTGGCGCGGTCGGGATGACATGTGCAAAGCTCGGTGAGGCCGAAGTGCTGGTGGACAACGGTTTTCGGGATGTGCTGATCGCCAATCAGGTCGTCGGTGCCGTCAAGGTACAACGACTCGTACAGCTCGCCAGGCGCGCCCGCATCACTGTCGCCGTCGATCATATTGATCAGGTCGAAGCGATCAGTCGCGCCGCAGCCGCCGCGCGAACGGAGGTGCGTTTGCTGATCGAGGTAGACATCGGCATGGGCCGCTGCGGACTCCCGAACAGCCAAGCCGTACTGGAACTGGCAAGGAAGCTGCAAGGCATGCCAGGCGTGGAATTCGGGGGACTCCAGGCGTACGAAGGTCACCTCGTGAATGTGATTGATCGCGAACAGCGGCGGATTCAGTCGCGGGCCGCAATGGGGCTGGCCGTGGAGACTCGTCGCCTGCTGGAACGTTCCGGCATTCCGGTGGCATGTGTCAGCGGCTGTTCCAGTGCCACGTATGACTCCACGGGAATTCTGGACGGAGTTGATGAAATTCAGGCGGGCACATATGCGACGATGGATCGTCAGTACGCCCGATTGGCTCCCGAGTTTGAAGTCGCGTTGTCGATCCTCGTCCGCGTCATCAGCCGTCCTGGCCCAGGCAAGGCGGTGCTGGATGTGGGCGTCAAAGGGGCAGGAGCGGAATTTGGAGTCCCCGGGATTCGCGACTATCCGGAGGTGGTCATACCGTTCTTTCTTGCGGAAGAACATGTGGTGGTCAATCAGGCACCGGACTGGTCGATCGGACAGCCACTGCACCTGATTCCAAGCCATGCCTGCACGACCTGCAATCTCTACCGCGAAATTGTGGCCCATGACGACGGCGTTGTCGTGGACGTCTGGCCGATCGAAGCGTCCGGCCGTCTGGCGTAAGGCGAGCGGCAGAAACGGATTTACCGTAGCTGAATTCGCAAGAATTCAGGGAGGCGCTGAATTCTTGCGAATTCAGCTACGGAACAGGGAAGAAGTTCTCTGCCGCTCGCCTAAATTCATCAGTCACGAATCAGGACCCTCGCCCAATGGATGCCCATGCAACCCGGCTTCCCGGCATACCACGCACACAGGACTCGCCTGTCGTCGAGTTCCTGCAGGGCTGGGTGGCCGAAGCTCCACTTGCCCATGTCTTCCCAGTACTGATTGAAGTCGATCGCCGTACCGCCGGGCGCGACTGCCGCCATTTCCTCGTGAGTGTGGATGACCAGACGCTCGTGTTCCGGCCAGGTGTGACCATCGTCGCGTGATATCCACAGCGTCATCGTGCAGGGACCGCGACGATCGACAACAAACGCCAGCAGGCGGCCATCGGCCAGTTGCAGCGGGGCGGCGATCTGGCCCGGCAGCGTTGTTTCACGAATGGCCTCGCCCGTGATTGTCAATTCCCCGGTTCCACCTTCGGTCAGCGCCGCACGGCGAAGATGGACGCAGCGGTCACATTCGGCGGCGAGATCATGAGTCCAGAACAAAGCGACGAACTCACCGATCCGGTCCGTCGCACAAAGTCGCTGGTCCCAATAGTACACCTGATGCTGCGGATGCTGAGCGATCAGCAAAGGTGGCGAGAAAGTGATCCCCCCGTCGCGCGAGGTCATCATCCACGCCGCATGATTTCCGAGTTGCGGGTCGTCGAATTCCTTGAAGCTTTCGAAGGGAAACGCGAGGATACCGTCCGGCCAGCTCACAATTCCCCCCGTCCCGGCACAGCCGCTCAGACCGGGTGTGGGCAACACACGCCAGGAACTCCATGTCGCTCCCTCGTCACAGGATTCGGCCAGCATTAGTTTTGACCGAAGTATGCCTTGTGTGACCGGATCAAACAGCGGTCGTTGCGGCTCACTGCGGTCAAACCATGTGGCAAACAACAACAGCCGACCAATCGCGACTTCCACGATCGCAGGCGCGGACAGCGATCCGGGCACGCCATCGACCCGGGTCGCAAGGTTCGGCGTGAGCCTGGTCCATGTTGTCCCCCCGTCATCTGACCGACACAACTGGATCGTCGAATCCGGCGAGTGCTTGCCGGTTCCGACCTGAAAGCCACACAGCCAGACTCCGGATCGCAGTCTGCACAATCCGGTAAAGAAGGCGACTCGTGATTCCGGCACCTGTTGCGTGGCGTCATAAATCGCGCCGCGATCTTCGACGCTAAGATATGTCATGTCTTCATTCTCTGCAACTGATGTTTCGTGGGACAGGCAGTCAGACTGCGAGCGAGTGAGATCCAAATGCGAGTCAGCCGGGATTTCGCTGGACGAGGAAGCTGCGTTCGCCGCGGGTGACGTAGATGGCGTTTTCGGTCAGACGATCGCACAGCTCGATCAGGAATTCGATCAATCGCTCAAATTCCGATTCGCTGCCGAAGGAGACTTCAAAGCGTTCCATCACGTCATGCACCAGTTGACCGTTCAGATCGACCCAGTAACCTTTGACCGGCGTCGGCGATTGCGTGTAGGCTCGATAGCGGTGCATCAGGAATTCATGCGTGGCCATGCGGGCTGTCTGGGTGCCGTGATAGTAACGTGGATCGTCCAGCTTGTGAGACGGAATATAGAAGACCGTGACCTTGCCCAGTTCGTAAACCTGTGACATCGGGAAACCAGAGGATTTTTCAGCAGACATGAGCTACGCAGTCGTTGAGAAGCAGAGCAGTGAGATTTGAGCGGCACGGCGATTCTGGGTATGGTACGCGAAAAGGTGAAGTCCGTGATACAATCAACCGAGTCGTTCGATACCTTGAGAGTCTGCCCCGATACTCCTGGACCGTGAGCCGCAAGGCGCTAGCCTCGGTTGTTTTAGTGTTTCAAGTAGGGTGTGTGCAGCGTTAGCGAAACACACCAGTTTCTCACGCTTTTCTAAAATGGTGCGTTGCGCTCCGCTTCACGCACCCTACGATTAAATACCAACCCGAAGCGCC
>JANOUN010001182.1:0-3154 GCA_031416875.1 Planctomycetota bacterium
GCGACATGAGAATCAGAATCGAAAAGGCGTGCCATGCCAGGCAGGAACAAAGAATGTGGCGAGGCCAGGACGTCATAATGAAACTCACGAATAGAATTTGAGCCAAAGAAACATCAATCAGATTCCGACCTGGTGCCGAGAGAGGATAACGCCAGAGACGCCCGCCCGCTATCCAATGCGTTTCTGGAGTTCAATTGGTTCATTCTGCGACTGGCCCAAAAGGAATTGTGGACCAGGCCCTGTGATCGCCCTGGCGAATCGTCCAATGACCGGATGTAACGTCCGTCACGATTTCGCGATCACCGCCAGGCCAGAGAATTTCAAGGTCGATGCTTTTTGCATCAGCCAGACCAAAATGAATTTCATTCGCACTGGCGGATTGAAAGCTACCTCCACCAACGAGATGTTCACAGGCTGTCGGTTCCGTGTTTCTGAGCGTTACTCGAGCGGAGACTGGCGTACGACAGCATTTTCGTCCAATGAGTCGCAGGAACAACGAAGATCCCGCAGACTTCGTTTCATTATGCAGGATCACGGACGGGTCAATCTGCTGTGAAACCACCGCATCCATGCGTCCATCTCGGTCAAGGTCTCCCATCGCCATCCCGCGCCCGAGCAACTCGCGATGGAAATAGTCCCCTGCTGCACTGGAAACATCGACAAATGAGGCGTTGCCCTGGTTTTCAAAGAGCTGTGGCGTCATGCGGTAGGGAGCGCTGGGCCCGGACCAGGTTCGATCGTTCGTATGACCGTTGACCACGAGCAAATCCTTCCAGCCATTATTATCGACATCAATCGGGACGACGCCGAACGCGAGTTTTGTCAGACTTGGAGCGCCCAGCGCCGAGACTCTGGTGGCATCCTGAAACACGAGGGAGTCAGATGTCGACTGATTCAGGTACAGGGTATTCGACTCGCCGAAGAAATGTGTCAGGAAAATATCAACCAGACCATTGCGGTCCAGATCAGAGGCTGCGACTCCCATATTGGCCTGAGCGAAGCCCTGTTCGTTGAGTGCGACATTGGCGAAGATCGCCTGTTCTCTCAGAATCACGCGCTCGGGGCATTCAGGCTCTCCCGGGCCAGAGTCAAATTCCAGGCTGAAGAGAAAATTCGCTTCTCCATCATTTGCCACAAAGATTTCCGGAGAAGGGTCTTCCCCAAAGTCACATATGGCAACACCCAATCCTTTGCCGAGCAAGGTTGATAATCCGGCCGCTGCAGAGCCATCGAGAAATGCGCCATGTCCGTCCGAGAGCAGCAACCTGTCAGAAACACCGTCAAAAAAAGACGGTGAGCAGCCTATGTCACCGACGTCTGGCTTGGAATCATGACAAAGTTTGGGGTGTGTATCAGATTCAGCGACATAGTTGGCAACATAGAGATCCAAGGTGCAGTCGGCATTCAGATCGGCAAATGCCACACTGGAACTCCACTCGCGGACCTCCGGAATACCTGTTCCTGAGACGAAGGAAAACGTGCCGTCTCCATTGTTGACCCAGAACTGGTTCGGTCCAAATGCCGCAATGTAAAGATCCTCAAATCCGTCCTCATTTGTATCGCCCACGGCACACCCGGTGCCGTAACCGTACTGCATCAGTCCGGAACCCTCGCTGCAATCACCAAATTTCATTTGCTGGTGGTTGCGAAAAAGCCTGCCGGGCGTTTCTTCTGACTGCAACGCGAGTGGGACACGGCACCCGTTGGTCATGAAAATATCCAGCCACCCGTCCGCATCGAAGTCAAATACAGCAGTTCCTCCGCCATTCACTTCAAAGATCCGCTCCTGTCCGTGCATGTCGTCGTTCCGCACGAATTCGAAACCGGATTCTGCAGGAACCATGCGAAAAGACAGCGAAGTCGTAACTGCAGATCCCTCAGCAGTAGCCTGCGAGGATTTCTCGTTGATTTTCCGTGTCACGTCTGACGGAAAGGAATCATTGGCCGGAGCAGGGTTGGCAGGCGATCGCTGTTTCCCGCAACCGACGGGAATCAACAACGCCAGTCCAATGATGATCACAAACGGCCGAAAGTGTCCGCAACGAGATACCACGTATGAGTCCTTTTCAGAAACAGGGTGATGTTCCAATGGATCACCGTGTTTCGTCCGGCATCCTGGCTGCAAAGAATTCCAAAATGGCTGCGGCATCGTCCATCCCCAGTTGGCGCGCCGAGTTGGCAACTGACCTGGCACCCTTGGGATTGTCATGCGTGATCGCTGAGAGATCCACTCTCAGTTTTGCCACCAACAGTGAGCGCTGGAGGATGATTTCACGTTCCTTTGACATTCCCTGGCCAGCAAAGGCTCTGGCAAGACCCGTGAGGCAGACAGCATTGGGTGGATCACTTTCAAGCAGGTATTGAAAATACTTCTCAGCTTCGAGCCAGTCGTTCTGATGGAGAGCCCACTCACCCCGCAACTGTGTCAGCAGCCAAGGCTCGTCTTTGCTGAATTCCGGGGCCTCGGCAATCTCACTGGAAAAGGCCGCCCAGTCATTCATTTCGTACGAATTTTCGAGCAGCACGGCCAATGTGCGCAGGTCATGTGGGTCTTCACTGCGAAGCACAGCAAGCCGTTCGCGAGCTTCCTTCAAACGCCCCTCACCGACCAAGTACCGAGCTTCCGCGTTACGGAGGTGTCGATTCGCTGGATCAAGTTTCAGAAAATCGCGAACCCTTTGGCTTCCAAAGGCCGTCTGCCAGATTAACAGCGATCCGAAATAATACTGTTTCACATCATTGATGTCGGCCTGATGATCATCCATCAAGTTGTGCAGAACGATTCGACGGTCCTCCGGCCGAAGCTCGACACCATAAATCAGGCTCAGCCAGTGCCTTGAATGTGCAACCTGACGGTCTGGAAGCTGGATTCCCTGCTCCAACAATTCCAGGAATTCGTTAAAGCTGTCCTCCGCCCGTTGAACCTGATCTGTCTGAGCAAAAAGTAATGCTTCTTCATAACGGGCTGATGGCCCATAACGCGCGTGTCGTGTCGGAATCTGTTGGTAACAGACAATTGCAGTTGCAGAATCTTTTCTATTCGCAGCCATCTCCGCAAGTGTCAGCAGCACATCAAAATGGTCTCCGTCGCGGTCGAATTCATGCTTGAAGTCAGCCGCAGCTTTTTCAAAGTCCGGTCGTGAGACACCAGGAG
>JANOUN010001183.1:0-8748 GCA_031416875.1 Planctomycetota bacterium
ATGAGGGTGACGGTCCTTCGTTTTGTCGATCTGAATGAACGGCAGTTGTGATCAGAAATCTTTTCGTCAGAAAAACCTTGATTGTGTCTGTCATTTGGTGTCCGAGGGCTTCGTATAGTAATGGGAGCGGTTGCTTGTCCCTGGGAGAGTGGAATGGCAGATGGGATTCAATCAGTGGAGTGATCGCCCGTCTGCCAATTTGAGTCGTTTGATTGCGGAACAGGAGTATTCATGTCTTCGGTTTATGTGTCTTACGACATCAAAGGCATCCAGCAGTTCATCTTACGCGTCCCTCGTCTGAAGTGCATGATTGGAGCCAGCGGACAGATTGCGAACTTCGATGCGGAATTTGAGAGCGAATTGGCAACCAAACCGGGTGTCGAATATGTATTCTCGGGCGGCGGCCGTGGGGCAATTCGTTGCGTTTCCGACAAAATCGCAAAGGGGGTTAAGGATGAATTGATCGCCCAGGCTCATAAGCTGGGGCTCGACATTCGCATCGGCATTCATGAGGACTTTTCTACGGCTGTTAAACATGCAGACGAGCTGTATCCGTTTTGCCCTGAGCAGATGAAAGGCTTTCCATGCTCGGCATCGGGATTGTTCCCCGTAGCGGAAAATTCAGACTCGACTGTGCATGACGTTATTCGCGCACGCATCAGGGAAGCGAACCGAGATCGTGACTATCTTTGGAAGGATCTCTATGAATCCGTCAAGGACCGAATGCCATCGATCTTTCGCGATCAGGACTACACGGTTGAGTTTCTTCGGAACGTTAATCCTGAACCGAGTGAGTTCGACGACGACGAGATCGATCAAAGGCGTGCAAGAGCGGGTCAAATTTCTCTCGGGCGTCGCAATCGCTGGGCAATTGTTGCCATGGACGGAAACGACATGGGACAACAGTTCGACCAATTGCTGAAACTATATCCGGAAACTATAGCGGACAAGCTGAGAATCGTTAGTGACGAATTGAAACGCATCACTCGCGAGGCATTCGAAGAAGCATTTCTCGCAGCGTTGCGTCTCTGGCTAAACGTCAGCAAGCCGCATCTCCAGAATTGTTCCTATGAGGAACGTGGCCTCCGTTACCTCGTCCTTCCCTTTCGACCACTGATTCTTGGCGGCGATGACCTGGTACTCTTGTGTCACAGTTCGCTGGCGATGGAATTTGTGCGGACGCTGGCACGGGAGTTTGCCGTTCGCAGCAAGACGGCCTCCGACCGTATTCTGAACGAGAATGGTTTTCAGCCGTTTCCAGCCACAAACGGTCGATTGGCAATCAGTGCGGGCGTGTTGTATTCAAAGGTGACTCTGCCGCTGCATACGGCGATTCCCTATGCTGAGGGCCTGCTCGCCAATGCCAAGGCTGGGTTTCGAAAGAATGCTCGCGGTACTGCTGCAGCATCCACGCAGGCACAAAACACCACTTCTGAACCGACACCCGCTGCAGTCGATTGGGACTGCATCACGGATACGATGATCGACACTCCGGCTCTTCGCCGACAGCGCGAGCTGCAATTCCTGGATGATGAGACAAAGCGGCTGGTCTCTCTGACAGATCGTCCGTACCTGCTGGACACCGGACTCCCGGATCAACGGCGCGAGAAACGTGGAAACAACGAACGCCAATTAGCGGCCGTTCTGCATAAAGCCGAGGCCCTGAGGACGCTGCCCAACTCATTTCGTACCGATCTGAAGTCAACATTGAATCAGGTCTGGAGTGAACGGATGCGATTTCTGATCTCGGTCAGTAAGGATCAGAGCTGCAGGGACATTGTCGATTCGCTTTGGGAACGGGATGACAGCCAGTGGGCTGAGGACGGAGCGCGCGACAAGCGAGGTTTCGGCTGGAGAGTCGAAACGGACGAGAAGACAAAGCAGAAGAAACAGTACACGGACCTGCTGGATGCGGTGCTGCTGCTGGATGAAGATCATCGCATGAGTCAGGAGCTCGAAACATGAAATCGTATTCCTATCAAATTCGTCTTTGCAGAGATGCGGAGCCGGGGACAGGGCTGGGCGGTGAAGTGGTCAACGATCTTGTGCCACGCGATGCCGACGGTCGTCCGATGCTTCCCGCGTCTCACGTCAAGGGCCTGATGCGAGCCGCGCTGCGCGAGATTGTGAAACCTCGTAAAGAATGGAGTCCATTTCTCGGTCTGCCCGCGGATGAGTCATGTTCTGATCTGCTGATCGAGTCCGTGTTCGGGCAGACGGGTGAAGTGAGTCCAGAGGTTGAGGGTCGGCTGCGTTTTGCCAATGCCAGAATTCCTCAATTGAAGCCGAACAGAAAATCGGCAACAGTCGCGACGTCGATGGTCTCACGCACGGCTGTCTCAGAAGACGGGACGGCAAAAGAAACATCGCTGCGAACAACGGAGGTTGTTTCCAAAGGGACAGTCTTCAGTGGAACCATTCAATGTGAATTCGATGAAGCAACGGTGGAAGGGATCGCATGGCGTCTGGCCCTGATGTCCATCACGGCTGTGGGTGGGTCGCGAAGCAGGACTGGCCAGGCAATTGCCGAATGGGTTGAGAAACCACAGGGGGAGCAATCTCCAGGCAAACTGCTGATCGCGTTGGATACGGCGATTCGCGAGCGTCGTTTTACGAAACCGGGTGTAGTGGTGACGGGGCCGTTTCATGCTGCCCGAGCTACGTCATCGGCAACGGCCATCGTAGAATTGCTGTTCCTCGCGGATTCACCGATCTGCTGTCCCGAACGCCCTGACAAGACAAACGTGATTACGAGCGGATTTTCGATCCCGGCGAGCACGGTTCAGGGAATTATTCTGCATCGTGTCAATCGACAGAATCCCGCACTGGCAAGCCAGATGTTTGAAGCAGACAACTTCCGTTGTTGGCCGATGAATCCCTGTGCGAATCCGCAGGATGGTCGGGTTCAGGACGTGCTGGATCAGGACTCTTCCGGTTGGTTTGACCAGCTGCCCAATTCGATTCGTGTCAGCCTGTCGCACCGAGCTGCCAAGTTCTCTACCATAGGCTATGACAGCAGTTACTTCTTCGATCCGGCGTGCGCGGAACGTCCTGTTCCGTTTCCCTGGCCTGACAATCCTGACAACGCGCCTTTGAAGGCGTCTGATGGCGTTGTTTTGTTCGGGGATGCGACACGGCGACTTTCGCAGACCGAGGATCATTCAGCGAAGCGGCTGTTGTGGAAGTCTGGCCATATGCCTCGAAAACTCTCGACACATGGAGTTCTGGACGGTCCGAAAGGTCGCGAAAATACTCGAACCGATGGCCGCAGCCTGTACAGCGTGGAGTCGATGGCTCCGCTGATCTGGCGGGGACAGGTCGCGGTGCCGGAAAGTGTGGCCGATTTGCTGGTGGAAGAATTCAACGCTCAGCCACACGTCAGTGTGGGCAAGGCCAGAACGGTTCGTGGTCTCGGGCGCATGATTGCACGACGCGTGGACTCGGCGAGTGTTGCTGTTCTCCGTGGATCAGACCCCGCGACCGTGCTTGTGTTGCAGTCGCCGGTTGAAATCTCACAAGGGCATCATCACCAGTTGGCGAATCGTAAACGATCGGCGGAGGATATCCTGAAGATAATGGCGGAAGGATGGTTGAAGTATCACCGGCTGCCGGTCCTTGCAGCGATTCCCAACGTCTGGGCGAATGTGGGCATTCGGTTTGGCTGGAATCGAACGACCGGATTCGGCGGTCGCGGTTCGGGATTTCAGGATGCGGTGCCTGTGCTGTTGCCTGGCAGCGTTTTCACGTTGTCATCACCAGCGGATCCGGAAAGGTTGAAAACCGCCCTGGTGGCCGGTTTCTGTGCGGAGCCCGGGAAGGGAACTGATCCTCTTGGCCGTCGCGGTCGCGATTTTGGCTCGCTCGCTGTGCATCCAGGGAAGGCAGAGTCTTTGTATGAGTCAAAGCCCACCATCCGCGTAGCGGAATCTCAGCCGTTCAGTGCTGCCATGCGAATTGTGCTGAAGCTGGAAGAACAGCCTCACCTTCCAAGTCCAAGTCAGATTCGAGCGGTCGAACAGAGAATCAAGGCAGGAACGCCTGCGGAACAGCAGAAATCTGTGGGTGAGGCTCGCGATTATCTTGAAGATCAATGCAAGCGAATTGTTCGCATCTGGCACAACTGGGAAGGCGCTTATTGGGAAGTTACCGAGATTTTGACTCAGTGCAGCCCGGCAGATGCAAAGAAGGCGCTGAAAGCTTTGGCGGATATTGCGGTCGCGAGACAGAAGGAGAATTGATAGTGTCGTTTGCATATTATTTCGAAATGCCCGTTGATTTCCCCGAAGGCGTTCATTTCGGGGCTGGCAAACAATTCAACATGCTTTCGGTCGCTCGCGATGGATTGGGGAAACCGGTTCTGAACGGCAGCAGTCTGGCTGGCGTCATGCGTTCGATCTGGCGCGATTACTTAAGAGCAAAGCCCGATGCGACGCCTGAGAACATTAGCAAAATTGCTGATCGATTATTTGGTGAACGGTGTCAGGACAATGACGACAATGCACAGCGGCCGATTTCGTCAAGTGCGGTGCGAGTCACAAATTACGAATTGATGATGGCGAACCAGCTGACGAATCAGCGCACCCACCATCTTCGCAATCGTCATCGGGGGACCGTGGTGGATGGTGGACTGTACTCGGTGGAATCGTGTCCGCCTGGCACAAGAGCCATGATTGCTTTTTGGATTCAAGGTGAAGCAGATCCCTCCGCAGAGAACGGGGCGACGGATGCTGTCGTTCAGGAATTTCTTTCTGTGATATCGGGTGCTTTTCAGCACGGAGTCTGCGTGGGCGGCAATTCCAATCGAGGGATCGGGCGGGTTGAGACGAATCCGGACAACGTCAGATTTCGCCGGTTCGATCTTTCCGAGCTGCAGGATCAGGCCGACCAATTGGATGCTGTTCGATCCTGGGCGCAGGGCGGCAAAGTGGAGGGGCTGAAGAAATTTGAACGAAGCGAAAGTGTTCAGTCCAGCATGCTGGTGATTGATCTGAAGCTCAAGATTCCGCGCGGGCAGGATATCCTGGTTGCGGATGGACAGGGGCAGGAAGTTCAAATGGAGCCACAGCGAATGGTTGGTGTGGATGGAAAGTACTATTGGCGATTTCCAGGTGGATCGCTGCGAGGTCTGTTTCGTCGCTGGATCCATCGCCTGTGGGCACGAGAACAACTCAGCCTGAATGCCAATGGAATTCCGGCCATGGCAGACAGGGCGGCAGAATTTGAACCTCGTGAGGATTTCGAACGAAAGTTAGAAGGTGTACATTGCAAGCCGCATGAACGTTATCGTGGCGACAATCTGGGCTGGTGCTTCAAGTCTGTTGCGGAGCGAGATGGATTTTCAATTCCCGCAGACTGGCATGTCGAGTCGCTGTTCGGAACATGTTTTAATCCCGGACGTATCAAGATCAGCGATGGATTTCAAAAGTGTACGGATGAAGACGTCGCGAAATGCCCCGAGTCACAAGTCCGCATGCATGTGGCAGTGGATCGCGTCACCGGTGGAGCGGCGGAAGGCATGCTGTTCGACAATCGTGTGCTGATTGACCCGAATCAGACTGCGCCGGGCTTTTCATTTCGGATCAGCATCCGCAATCCCGCAGAACACGATGTTCGCTGGCTGGCTCAAACGCTGGTGGCACTGGACATCGGAGTGCTGCGTGTCGGTTCAAGCAAGAGCAGCGGTCGATTTTCACTCAACGGGATGCCCGATGCAAGAGGCAGGCTCGATACGGAATTCAAACAGCGCCTGCAACAACACTTGAGAGCGGTCCCATGAACGTTGAATTCTTCTTAGGCGAGCGGGGGATGTGAGTCCCCTGATACAATGTCTGGTCAGCAAACGTTGAGAGTGTGGTTTTCGTGAGAAGATTTTAGCTTTGCCGACTTTTCAGAAGGTGTTGCCGATGAGTCAGGTTTTGGAAACTGAGCGGCCCCTTCGGCTTCATGCCGGGGGACCGGAGGTTTGGCAACCAGAAGGAAACCGACCGCCTGCCAGCACGGCCACGCCGGCTTCACGCCGGTGGACCGAGGGTTTGGAAGTCGTAGCCGCACCCGCAGCAGCGACCATAGTCAGAGACATAACCTGGTTGCGGCTACCAAACATGGGCGCCACCGGCATGAAGCCGGCGGGGGCCAAAATGCGTTTCTATTTGGCGTTCTGGTTTCCAGACCTGGGCTCCACCGACGCGAGGTCGGAGGGGGCCGGAATGTTTTCTCCTGCCGCTCGCCTGACAGGCCCACTGAAAAAATCGTCCAATTCATTTCGGATCCACGCAATTTCGTGAAACGGAAACAGCCATGAAACAACAAGCCGGAACACTGACGCGACAGGGCAAAAACATCATGGTCCAGCTGCCTACTAAGAGCGGTACTGCAAACTTTCCGATTCCAATGGCGGCCAAGCGATTCAACGATGCCGATTTTCAGGAGGGCATCGAAGCCCTTGTGGAACGTGATGATGCAAATCGGATTCAGAAAGTCACGATTCCCGGAAAAGCGGAGCCTGCTGCGCCGTCAGCAGCTTCGTCGAAAAGCAAGCACAAGCCGGACTTCCTGAAGAAGCCACCAGGATCGAAACCCTTTGCTTCCCCGTCAAATCCGTCTCGTGGCGTGAAAGAACTTCGCAAAGCATCGCCAAAGATCCTTGGCGAGCCGTTTCACAATGCGTACACATTCATTGATTTCGAAGATAAACCGGTGACTGAGCGCGGACCTGTCACTCTGGCGTCGGCAGACGAAATCGAACCTGAACGATTGACGGGAGTTCTGGAACTCACCGTCGAGACGCAGTCGCCGCTCCTGACGAGTGACCCGATCGCCGTCAGCCCGGAAAACGAAAGCCACAAGACGTACAAAGTGCTGTCGATCGGAACTGATGTGATCGTGCCGTCCACCGGAATACGTGGTTCGTTGAGAACTCTGCTGACAACGCTGACAAACGGTACTCTCGGATACCTCGACCGCACAGCGTTTTTGATCCAGGGCCGCGATGCAAAGCTTGGCCCATGTACGCCTCAGACAGAAGGCACCGCACCTGATGAAGTCTATCTGGGCGAAGTTGTGACTCGCGGATCAGACACGCGGTCAGGCACGATTCGGCTGGGCGAAACAAAGCTTGTTAAACTCCTTGACCTTGAGAACCTGCTGGGACGCAATGGCCTCAATCGAGCGCCAAACGCCAAGCCGGTTTGGATCAAACTGGACGCTTCCGGCCGACCGACAAAGTTCTCTGACGAGGAATCACACGAAACTCCGTGGCGTCTGCGGTTGTCCGGCAGACCGGTCGGTGGCCGTCGGATTGAGGAGAGGAAACGTGAAGCCGTGTTTCGGCCATGCGGTGATGTGATCACAATCCGGGCAAAGCTCTGGGCTGACTACTGTGGTCGATATTCCTTTGGTGACCGGCCAACGCTTCGCCCAAAAGATCTGGTTTGGCTCCAGCCGATACGTCCAGAGAAATCCGGACCGTTCAATAAGATCCGATCAGGTTCCGATGTCGAAAGTCTGCAATGGGCACGCTGGGGAAAAACGGGACAGGAACTCAAAGATAAAGTCCCGGTAAATCTGCAACCTGACTCATGGGCACGGGACGGAAAAGTTGATGAAGTGACGAACATGTTTGGACAAGTCGCCGACGTTGAATCGAGAGAAGGTGAGACGTTTCGAGCGATTTCCTTTGCCGGGCGAATTCACCCCGAGAATCTGGTTTTTCAGGACGCCGCCCGACGCTGCCAGAAAACAACGCTCGCCCCGTTGGCTCCACCTCATCCCGGATGCCTGCCGTTTTATCGGAACAACACGGATCCAGACAAAGTCAGTTTCGAAGATCAACTTCGAGGCTACAAGGTGTATCGCACCACCAATGAAACCGGGGCCAATGGCCCATGGAACTACGATGTCCAGGGCGTTTACGATCGTGGTCAGTTGAAGGGACCCCGCCAGAACGTCAACAAGACTGTCGATCTTCTTCCCGCTGGCGAGACGGGAACCTTGCGGGTCGCATTTCATGCACTCACGAAACGCGAACTCGCCTTGTTGATTCAAGCCTGCAATGTGACATGGCGGATCGGCGGTGGGAAGCCATTGGGGCTTGGACGATGCAAGGTGACCGTGAACGGAATCATGGATGAGTTCGGGAAGCGATCAAGTATCGCCAACTGGCTGGGCGAAGACTGTCAGTCACTTGTTTCCAACATTCAGGCACGCGTCCGTCTTTGGGAAACCAGTCAGACTCCAGTCGCCCGAATGCGGTATCCGCGAGCCGTCAACGGCAATTCCCGCGGTGGCCATGCCTGGTTCCAATACTTCGGTCGTCCACGCATGGTCAGTGCTCCCGACAATGGCGCGCGCGAAAAAGGTCTGATGCCTGTTTACATCACTGGCGAACTCCGGCAGCGTGCCGAACAGGAGGGACAGCAGATGGATCCCGCCGAATCAATGATCTCCGGCCAGATCCTGCCAAAACTCTCTGCCACCGATCCAGATGCAGACATTCTCTTCGGTTACGACGTCATTGGGACCGCAAACCATGATCGGCGAAACGTGTATGAGAAATTCGAACCGTTCGATCCATCAGGAGATGATCTGAGCAGAAATGTGAAGGAGGAGAACCAGGGAAAGAATTCACATAGTAGGCGAATTCAAAGGGTGCGATCCGGCCAATGCGCACAACTTTCGACCAGAAAATCCTGAAATGCCAGTGTTTCCCACATTGCCAATTAGCAAAAGTCATAGTTCGGGAACGGATCA
>JANOUN010001184.1:0-5209 GCA_031416875.1 Planctomycetota bacterium
CCCGTGCTGATTGGGGAACCGGGCGTTGGCAAGACCGCGATCGTTGAAGGACTTGCCCATCGCATTGTGCTGGGAGATGTGCCGCAGAATCTGAAGGACAAACGCGTCTTCGCGCTCGACATGGGTGCGCTCGTGGCAGGAGCGAAGTACCGCGGGGAGTTCGAAGATCGCCTCAAGGCTGTCTTGAAAGAAGTGCAGGCGTCAAACGGCCAGATCATTATGTTCATCGACGAACTGCACACTGTCATCGGTGCCGGTAACGCGGAGGGTGCGATGGATGCCGCCAATCTGCTCAAGCCTGCGTTGGCGCGCGGCGACTTGCACTGCGTCAGGGCGACCACGCTGGATGAATACCGCAAACATATCGAAAAAGACGCGGCACTCGAACGCCGATTCCAGCCGGTCATGGTGCAGGAACCGAATGTGGAAGACACGATCTCGATTCTGCGAGGCCTGAAAGACCGCTACGAAAGCCACCATGGTGTGCGCATCACAGACGACGCGATCATCGCAGCCGCAACATTGTCCGACCGCTACATCAGCGACCGTTTTCTGCCGGACAAGGCGATCGACCTTGTCGACGAAGCTGGCAGCCGTCTTCGTATGGAAATCGATTCGATGCCGGTTGAAATCGACGAAGCCACTCGCCAGTTGACGCGGATGCAGATCGAAGCGGCAGCCCTCGACCGGGAGACCAGCGAAGAAAGCCGCGAACGGCTGCTGGATCTGAAGCGTCAGATAGCTGAACGAGAAGAATCGACCAACCAGCTGAAAGCTCGCTGGGAAATGGAAAAGTCGGCAATTTCCGGCATCAAGCCGCTGCGGGAAAACATCGAACGCCTGCGCACGGCTTTTCAGCAGGCCTTTTCACGGGCTCAGCAAACGCTGCTCAATGAAGACTTCGTCGATGCTCAGAGGACCGAGCAACAACTCAAGGACGCCGAGAAGAAACTGCAGGAGATGGAGCAGAAGTCCGCCGAACTCAATACGAACAAGGAAAATCGGCTGCTGCGGGAAGAAGTTACGGAGGAAGACATCGCGCGCGTCGTCAGTCTGTGGACGAGCATCCCGGTGTCCCGCATGATGCAGGGCGAACGCGAAAAACTCCTGCGTATGGAAGACGAAATTCATAAACGAATGATCAACCAGCATGAAGCCGTGGAAGCGGTTTCCAACGCCGTGCGACGAGCCCGATCGGGCATGGGAGATCCGAACCGTCCGATTGGTTCATTCATGTTTCTCGGTCCCACAGGCGTAGGTAAGACCGAACTGTGCAAGGCGCTGGCCAATTTCATGTTCGATGATGAACGCAACATGGTGCGGATCGACATGAGCGAATTCATGGAACGCCACAGTGTCGCCCGTCTGATCGGCGCGCCTCCGGGATATGTCGGTTATGAAGAAGGCGGTCGACTCACCGAGGCTGTGCGTCGCAACCCGTATTGCGTGATTCTGCTGGACGAAGTGGAAAAGGCTCATCGCGACGTATTCAACATCCTGCTGCAACTTCTGGACGACGGTCGACTGACCGATAGTCAGGGCCGCACCGTCGACTTTACAAACACGATTGTGGTGATGACGTCGAACATCGGAAGTCAGGCGATTCAGGAACTTTCGGGCCAGGCCGATGAAAGGGAAATCCATAATCGAGTCATGGATGCTCTGCAGAAGCACTTCCTGCCGGAGTTTCTGAATCGTGTGGACGAAGTGATCGTGTTTCATCCGCTGGGGCGCAGTGAGATCCGTGAAATCGTGGACCTGCAGTTACAGCGTCTGAACGACCAGCTCGAAAAGAACGGCTACAAACTGGAGGTTTCCGACGCGGCAAAACAACTGCTCGCCAACGAAGGCTACGATCCGGCGTACGGGGCTCGCCCGTTAAAGCGTGTCATCCAGCAGCGTCTGCAAAACGCACTGGCCAACGAACTGCTGGCGGGAACATACACGGCCGGGGACACAATTGAGATCGACGCCGCTCAGGATGGGTTCCTGTTTTCGAAAAGGTAAGGCGCACCTCAACGCTCTTCCGAGACTTCTTCAGCAATTCCGTGGATGTGAACGCGGACTCTGGAGTAGATTCGTATTCATCCGCGAGCTGCAGTTGTCGGCGGGCTTCATCGGCGACGGCATGGGGAATATTTCCTGACAGCAGACTGGTCATGAATTCCGCGACTTCGTCCTGCATATTGTCCAGCACCTGTTCGCGGTGTCGCAGCCGATCGGCCAACGCGATATCCGGTTCTTCCTGATTTCGCAGTTCGCGGAGCCAGTCCAGCATCTTGAGGCAGCCATCGCCCATCTTCTGAATCTCCTTGTGTGATTGCTCAATTGCGAGCGTTGGAGTTTCCAGCATCAGCACGTTCAGATCTGTCAGCCGAGGCTTTTCTTTGAAACCCCTGTTAACGTTTCGTTAAGATGGCGATTCTACGCGTCTGGAACAATGATGCAAACAAGGAGGCTGCGGGAACTCTGAAACATCTCTTTGCTGACATGTCTTACCGCCGTTGTCGCGATGTCCAACTAAACGATCTGACGATTACCGACCCGGTCCGTGGCTGCGTTCGCGGAGTTGCGCGATCTTTTGCTCAAGCGTTTCATGTGGGTTACTGCCATGGTAATGGGCTTCTTCCACGGAAAGAAAAATCGAGGGATAGGTATCGAGGACTGACAGACCACCGCACACGGCGGCCCACTGTCGCACAATGTTGTGCGAAGGAGGACCTTTTTGCGGATCGTATTCCTCGTGTGGCATCGGAAGCAGTGCCAGTCGATGAGTCATGGAGTTCGGAGTACTTCGAACAGCGGGGTCGATGATTTTTCCGTTGTCAACCGGCAGCAGCGATTTGCCAGGTGCCACCGCGATCACGGGCGCTTCACCTCGCTTGCCATGTCGATGGGCAGGAACTTTCACTTTATCGTCGATTTTCTGCAGGCGTTTCCTGTCGCGTTGAAACGCACGATCGCTCATCAGCGCGTGGCCGTTGATCCAAATGAAGCCGTCGTCCGGAAATTTATGGCCATGGTCGATGGCGACAAAAGGAGTTGCGGCGAGCGAACTGTTCGCAAACTGCTGCAAAGTGACCAGCATACGGTCAACGCCGTGCCGCTGACCGCGGCCGTGCGCCAGGCGTCCAATCAGATGATACAGCACGTCCGTCGAGACTCGTGTGCCCACGACGAGGTGGCGCAGGCTGAGCAAATCCAGCGATTCCTTCACGATGGATGCCGTTGATACCAGGATATTCGGGCCGGCGCCCGGCGTATCAAACCAGATCTGCAGCGCTTCCCGATCTTCTTCATTTCCATGAAAGGGTCTGACTGCAGCGGCAGTGCCGCGTGCTTTGTAGCTGGATCGCAAACGCTCAACAACGGTATCGACCAGCCGACCGTGGACGACCACGAGCGTATTCACATCGCACGGTTGCGAAATCCCGAGTTCCTGAAAGGCCGGCAGGGGCTGAAAATATGACGTCAGCAGTTGTTGCAGCGACTCTTCGGTTTCGGCCGGAAAGTGGACTTCGTCGGCCGACGGAAAAAGTTTCACACCGAGATCGGGCAGAATTCCTCTCCGAATGGACTCAGGAAAGCTGTGGACGGGGGAACGACAATCCCAATTCTTTCCGTACCATTGAGAGCCAGCCGCAAACACAAGCGGGATGTGCAGGGCTCCTGCGGAGAGAACCGGTTCCTGAAACGCCACCGGCTGCCGCCGCTGAGCCTCATCGCACAGGATCACCTCGACATGACGATGCAGTTCCTCCCGGTAGCGTTCAATCTGCTGAACACTCGTAAAGACCGAAGCAGGTTCCAGGATGACATGGGCTTCGCCGCGCGGTGCCGTTGTGATCCCGACGCTTTCTCGAGCGAACAGAGGATAGTCGGGCGGAATTGCAAAGGCCGCATCACCGGTGTGCGAGGCGATTTGACAGGCGGCATCCGGGATCGGCGGAAACGTCAGCAGTTCCGTCGTCCCGAACGGACCTCGCACCGCGGTGGCGACCGACGCGAGCACCTTGACGACATTCGAGAGCATCGGCTCATCAGACTTTTCAATCTGCAGTTCCGTCGCCTGCAAATAATCTGCGATCACCTGCCGTGCGGCATCTTCCGTTGATGGCCGTTGCGCAAACAGCCTTGTCCAAACCGGGCCGGGAAAGTACTTCTTCATGAACTCGCCATTCATCCGGCAGAGTGCCAGGCGGCGGCGGTTGATGTCCTTGTCGGTTGGCTCATAAGGCGGAGCACGCAGGACACGGCGTTGTGCCATCCCCTTGCCGCGGACTTTGTCAGCGATATGATAGGGTTTCGCGGTACAGTAGGCGACTTTCCCCGTCATCAGGCCTCGCGTCTGCAGCCGGATACAGGCCTGCATCAGCACACCCAGAGTCAGTCTTTTTCCCGAGCCAGGCGCTCCCTGAATGAAGAAGGATGTCGGTGATTCCGCTCCGTTCGTCAATGCCGCCGTCACCCAGATCAGGTGCGCAAACTGATGATCGTGCAGCGTCTTGTGATTGACCTGATTCCCGTCCTGGCTGATCTCGCGCAGAATCGTCCAGAGTTCGCAGGCCAGTTGGCGATGGAATTCGGGCGCGTTGGCAAACCGCAGCGATACAAAATCCGTTGCCGAGGCTGGAGGATACTGGCTTTGCGGATTCTGCTCCGGCGGGAATACTGCCGCCAGGAAGCGAGTCAGCGTGCGGTACAGTGTGGCGAAGGTCGACGTCGGTTCGCAGGTGCTGCCGGAGCCCTTCAGGATGTTGATTGCAGGTCGCACAGTGGGGGTGCTTCCTCAGCTGGTTGGCGGGTGGAGAACAAGAGGCGGGGACAAGGACTTCAGCGGTCAATAGATCGCCTGGGCTTGTTTGTCTATCATACTGATCCTTCCTCCGCCACACTACTCCCGCCCGCACCGCCGCAAGGTGATTCTCTTAATGTCGACCACCTCTCACGACAATCCTGAGATTTCCACGCGTAACCTCGGCGGACACGTCCTGCGACGCGTTCAGAAGCTGAATGACACGCTGCGGCGAACGAGGGCGCTCGTCGCCGAGTCCGAAGAGGATCGCTAGCATTCCATTGCCTTGTTGCTGGCCGAGACACGAGTACTGGTCCTGCGGATGGGGCGGCATGAATTCGGCGGAGTCGCCGGCATGCACTTTCACGCGGTGAAGAATGTAGAGACGCCCGGCGGGCATCCACAGCATGAATC
>JANOUN010001185.1:0-2703 GCA_031416875.1 Planctomycetota bacterium
GTATCCGGGGTGCGGGCGTTAAAGATGTGGCATGGCTGGCTCAGGACGGCGAAGAAATCGCCGATCATCATTGGCACAGCGGCGAACTGCGTGCCCTCGGAATGCGTCTGAACGGGGAATCGATTGACGAAGTGGATGACCGCGGTCTGCCAATCGTGGGCGACACACTGCTGGTGCTGCTGAATTCGCAGTCGGGCCGAGTCTCATTTCGACTGCCTCGGCACAAACCGTCCGAACGCTGGATTCCGTATATGGACACCAGCCTCACCAGCGTCCCGTCAGAGCCGTTATCACACAAGGACAGCTATGCGCTGCAGGGACGGTGCGTCGTCGTCCTCATCCTGCGTTCAGGTTGGCCACCGCAGCGGAAACTGGTTCACGCTTCGCATCCGCTGCCGCGCTCGAAAGTTCAAGCGACAACATAAACGCTCTGCAGAGTTACAGACATCCATGACAAACGAACGATTCATCGTCACAACCGAAACCGCCGGCGCGGTGCTGGGTGCGCTGCGTAAACTCGCGGTCGATCTGACGTGGTCTGCCGCGCGGAAACATCTGGCTGGTCGTCGAATCACAGTCAACGGGATTCTGTGTGTCGATGAAGGCCGACGTGTCGTGGGCGGTGATGCGATCGAAGTTCGTACCCAGCCGTTGCCGCCGCCCCCGCGCGATGAAGATGTGCAGATTCTGCATCTGGACAGTCAGGTGGTGGTCGTGAACAAGCCGGCAGGGATGCTGTCGCTGCGTCATCCGGGAGATGTGAAATGGCGACAGGAGCGCCGCGACCTGCAGCCATCGCTTGAAGAATGCCTGGCGCGTCTGATCGCACGCCGTGAAAATCGACGCGACAGCAGCACGGTCGAACTGCTGGCGGTTCACAGAATCGATCGGGAAACCAGCGGTGCGCTGGCGTTTGCCCGAACCGAAACAGCGCAGACGCATCTCATCGAACAGTTCGCGACCCACACGTCGTTTCGGCGCTACCTCTGTATTGTTCCGGGCCAGCCGGAAGCACAGACCATTTCGACGACGTTTGTCCGTGATCGAGGCGACGGAGTGCGCGGCAGCAGTTCCGACGGAATCTACGGCAAGCGGGCGGTCACGCATATCAGCCGCCTGCGGATGATAGGAGACTTTGCCGAACTTGAGTGTCAACTGGAGACTGGTCGCACCAATCAGATTCGCATTCATCTGGCGGAGTTGGGCCATCCGATCTGCGGCGACGTCAAGTATCGCGGCCCCTTCGGAGAACCGCCGATCATCGACCACAGTCGCGCGCCGCGTCTTGCCCTGCACGCCGCCGACCTGGGATTCGTGCATCCAGCCACGGGCCAGGCTTTGATGTTCAGCGTGCCGCTGCCAGGAGACCTGCAGCGGTTTATCGCGCGTCTGGAAAAGATCCAGCAGTCGCAGTGATGAAGTGGTTGCGATTCGCCTAACCGGGGAAGTTCGGCTCAGCGGACCCCTGGCACGTTTAGCCTGATCCCCTTTCGCCACGTCTTCGGAGCACGGGCGATGATCCTTGCGATCGCAATGTAGGGGGTGCTGTCCCAACGACCGATCCACAGCAGCAACTGACTGAGACGGATTCGCAGACTTGCACCAAACGTTTTGGGATACGGCGACGGATTACTGTTTTTCTGCAGCATGATTGGATCCCAGAAAAAACCGGCATCTACCTCCGAAAAACCCTGGCTGTGGTAGAGCCGTTTCAGATCACCACTAAGACAGCGGTTTTCTTTCAGATGAGTGGGTCTGCTCCAGTGAATAAACCAGAATGGAGCATGCACAAAAAGCAGCCCTCCGGGCTTCAGCCATTTGTGAAACTGTCGGACCAGATCCTGAGGCTCGGGGATATGCTCCAGTACATCAAGACACACAATAGCGTCCAGGGACTGGTCTGGAATGTCTTGAAGGCCGTCGAGTTTGTTGACGTGAACTCCATTTGCCTCAAAAACCCGCTGCGCGTACTGCTGGCCTCTGAGCGACGGTTCGTAGTACTGCACGCGGTGACCGCGGGTCGCCAGCCAGGTGCTGTCAAATCCCAGTCCATCGCCAAAACAAAACACATCCCCCTGCGGTATGCCGAGTCGCTCCAGTCGGGAACTGACAAAAGTCCGCATCTTGTGTTTGGCTGTGCAGGTATTCCAGACAGTGATTTCGTACAGGATTGCGTCACTGTCACGCCAGAGCGCATCCAGCTTCTCGGAGTTTTGATAAAAAGGAATGCCATGCAATTTCATGTAGTTGTGCGCATAAGTTCCGATTTCACCGACCTCAGCCCGGAGTAGTGCGCGTACTTCCGCTTCGGGCGTGCCAGCGACCTCTGCAATTAAACGAACGGTCTGGCTGATATCGTCGAGCGGTTTAATCATCAGAAATTCCCTGAAAATCTCTCGTCCCGTGCAATCAGCATCGAACTGGGCGCTGAAGGTACTCCAGAGGTCATCGCCCTGGTGCGAAGCCTGTCCTGAAAACCAATAACCATGGCTTCTCAGCCAAGCTCTTTCAGCGGTCCGACGCCGACCGTCGTGGTCATGATCATTGGGAAGCGGTCGAGGACTTCGCGGATGTCCTTCAGCGTCAGACTGCGAATGGTCTGGAGGTCAGCGGCGATGGAACGGTATTCGTGGCGATACATCCAGTTACCTCCGAGTGAAGATAAGCGCCCCATCGGACGTTCGCCACGCAGCACGATTCGTG
>JANOUN010001186.1:0-1509 GCA_031416875.1 Planctomycetota bacterium
TTCATGGATCGCTGCGACAACCGACTATGGTCTTCCGTTTGTTTCGGTGGTTGCCAGGCGTAATGTCATGGCGACTCAGTTCCACCCGGAAAAGAGTCAGTCGTGCGGGATGCAGTTACTGAAGAATTTTCTGGCGGTCACTGCAGCCCCGGCGACGGCAAGTGTGCAGATGCTCTGAAGCCTGCGATCCTGAATCTCCCATATCTTCCATTGACAATTCAGACCTGAAGTTCCTGCATGCTCCAGCTCCTTCCCGCAATTGACCTCCTTGAAGGTCGATGCGTTCGACTGCGTCAGGGAAATTATGACGACAGCACCGTGTTTTCGGATGACCCGGTGGATATGGCGCTACGCTGGCGGGATGAAGGGGCGGAGCGTCTGCACCTCGTGGATCTTGACGGCGCGAAGGCCGGACGTCCGGTGAATCAGGACGTCGTGCGGCGAATCGTCACTGCCACCGGACTTCCTTGTCAGCTGGGCGGCGGTATTCGCAACGAAGACAACGTCCGTTCCACGATCGAAAAAACCGGCGTAGATCGCGTTATCATCGGCACGAAGGCCCTTCGCGAACCGGATTGGTTTGCTGAGATGTGCGCAAGATTCCCGAATCAACTGGCTCTTGGCTTGGACGCGCGGGATTCGATGGTGGCGACCGACGGCTGGCTGGAAGTTTCCACAGTCTCCGTGACAGAACTGGCGCAGCGATTCGTAGGCATACCACTTGCGGCTGTGATCTATACAAACATTGCAAATGACGGCATGATGCAGGGCATTGACGAACAGACTCTGAACGACTTCCGCACGCTGGCCGACATGGGGCTTCCAGTGATTGCGTCTGGAGGTGTCACAACAATGGACGACATCGCTGCCCTCAAACAAATTGCCGCAGCGCATCCAAATCTGATCGGTGCCATCACTGGAAGAGCGATTTATGAAGGCACGATCGGCGTTCGGGAAGCGATTGCATTTCTGAAAGCATGAGGCACTCATGAAGAGCGGATTTCTGACTCTGGACGCCATCGAAGCGTTCGACCGCGACGGCTACATCGTCGTCGAAAACCTGCTGGACGCTGAAGAAACGAAACTGCTCGGCACAATTGCCAGGCGAGATCATGCACTCGCGGCAGCCCGGACATCGCGTGCTGACGGTGAAGGCGGTTCGGTCGATCTCGTCGTGGAAAATGAGCTGCCGGCAGATTCCATCTACTCAGCCATCGTGCAGGCAGAACCCCTTGTCACGGCGATGGAATCGTTGTTGGGTGATGAAGTTTATCACTACCATCACAAGATGATCCTGAAGGAACCGCGTGTCGGCGGGGCATGGACGTGGCATCAGGATTATGGCTACTGGTACAACAACGGATGTCTGCTGCCCGACATGGCAAGCTGCATGTTCGCTGTCGATCGCGCCACGAAAGAGAACGGATGTCTGCAGGTTTTGCGCGGTTCGCATCGCATGGGCCGGATCGATCATATCAAACGCGGTGATCAGACTGGTGCCGATATGGA
>JANOUN010001187.1:0-12706 GCA_031416875.1 Planctomycetota bacterium
GCGCGGATTTCGGGCGAATGCAGCGAGGTAAAGTTCGCGGATTTTGTCGGCGTCAGGGCGGTCCGGCTCGCGATTGAAACGCGCGGCGCGGCCCTGGCCATTTTGCAGGCGGCCCTGGACATCACCGGAATTCAGCAGATGCAGCGACTGTGACAAATTCGCTTCCGCAGATCGTTCGCATTCACACGCACTTTCCGCCTCCGGCTTGCCGAACACTTCAAGGAAGTAGTTGTTGAATCCGTTGTCGGGCAATTGCACGGCTGTTGTGCCTTGAGGAATCGTGCCAAAATTCGACGGCGTGTCAGCCACTGCATTGACGGAATCATAGAGCACTTCCGCGGGCAATCGTCGGGGATAAAAGCTGGAATAATTCTGCTGGTCGGTCTGGTTGAACTCCGTCGGCTGAGAACTCAATTGGTATGCATTTGACTTACAAATTGTGCGAACGAGATCCTTCAGATCGAATCGATGATCCAGAAAGTGCCTGGTCAAGGCATCCAGCAGCTCTGGATTCGATGGCGGATTGGTCACGCGCATGTCGTCTTCCGGATCGACGATGCCTCGCCCAAAGAAATGTTTCCAGTAGCGATTTACCAGGGCCCTGGCGAAGAATGGATTTTCCGGGGCCGCCATCCAGTCGACCAGGTACTGTCGCGCGTCGTCGTACGGCGAAATATCGAGCGGCGCACCTCCGAGTCCCGTGGGCTTCACGTCCAACTGGCTGCGCGGATTCTTCGCTGACGGAGCACTCGTTTTCAGATAAACCATGTCCGGCTGATTGACGTTCTGATTGAATTTGCTGTTCTTCAGCCCGACCTGGGAAAAGAATGCTTCAAAGCCGTAGTAGTCCTGCTGACTCCAGCGTTCGAACGGATGATGATGGCACTTCGCACACGCCATTCTCATGCCAAGAAACAACTGAGCCACATCTTCCATCTGGGCCGTCGAGGATTTGACCTCGCGATACCATGCCACGGGGGGATGAGTCTCCGGATCGCCGGTCGCCGTCAGCACGCTGCGCACGAATTGATCGTAGGGCATGTTTTCACGAAACGCGCGACGAATCCACGCATGGAACTTGTACGTATAAGGAATGTCGGTGGCATTGCGACGTTTGTTGCGGAGCACAGTGGCCCATTTGTTGGCGAAGTAGTCAGCATATCCAGGGCTGTCCACCAGACGATCCACCAGACGATCCCGCTTCGCAGGCTCGGTGTCCGCCAGAAACTGTTCCACTTCGGTGACCGTCGGCAATCGTCCCGCGACGTCGATGGAAACTCGACGAATAAATGTCGCATCGTCACACAGTGCTGACGGCGGGATGCCAAGCTGTCGTTGCTTCGCAAACACGAGGTTGTCGATAAATGTTTTTTCTGGAGGCGTCTCCGGCACGGGCATTCCCTGCGGAATGATGGCTCGAAAGACACCGACGCTGCCCTGGAATCGCACCATGATGGCCACTTCTCCCGGCACGTCTTCAATCGTAATGCGTCCTCTTGCACTTGAGAGCGCCATTTCTGAATGATTGTCTTCGTACACGAGGTATTCGTAATCCTCCTTCGGATAGAATCCCAGCAGCGACAGCTTGAAGCCGTTTTGTCCGTCAGCCTTGCCATGACATCCGCCAGCGTTGCATCCAAGCTTTGTGAAGATCGGTACGATTTCGTTTTCGAAATTAACCGGCAATTCTTCAGCGCATCGCGATGTACTGAGAGTCAGCGTGGCTGATTGCCCCGACGCAACCTTCGCGGTGATCGTCGCCGTGCCATCCGCCGCCGGTACAACCATGCCTTCCGCAGCAACACTCAATACAGCCGGCGAATCAACAGCGTACGTCACGTCATGCGTCAAATCATGTCGCTGACCACTTGAGTAGACGCCCGTTACGATTAGCTGCTTTCGAGCGTTCTGCCCGATCATCGTGGTTAGTCCGGCGGCTTCAAATTCAACGCGGACCAATTCGCCCCTCGGGCCGAGTCCCGGTGGTTGCTCGGCCATCGTCGTCGGGCTGAAAGTGGCAAGTAAACAGATCGCCGCCAAGCTCACGATAACGGTCAGGCTAAGAACCGAAGTGGGGCGTCGTTGATCCATCATGCCAGAATTCCCATTGCAGGATGTGAGAACAAAAGTTCAGTATTGTGGTAAGACCTCACGGGACAAGCAAGACTTTGGTAAGAATAGTCAGCGTGTGACGGGAAAAAATCAGCGACGGAAGTGGGGGGAATTCATGGTCTGCCACCTGCTCTACAGTGAGGCCAGCGGATTTTCCTTGCAGTCGAGTGGCAACGTCACTGGCGCGTTGATTCGGTGCGATTCAAACACCGCAAGGACCATTTCAATCGCACCACGTGCATGGTGCATCGAGCACTTTGGCTGGCGATCCTGTTCAATGGCATCGATCAGGTCTCGTGCTGCAGCCGGGTTGCCACCTTCATAGCCACTGACAGTGATGGGTTCCGGCTGGTCGATACCGGCTGACGTGATAGTTTTCCACGCGCCTGCATCTCGCGACAAACCCCATCTTGCGTCATTCATCAGAAACGCAGGATTCGCGTACCCCGACGTGTGATCAATCATGCCTTTGCTGCCAAGGATTCGAATGCCGAATCGATTTGGATTTCCACCCGCACCTTTCTGCGACGAAAAATATCCGGTGATACCATTTTGAAAATGATACATCGCATCGACACGGTCGCCAGCCAGCGGACCAAGCCCCTCGTTCCCGGGCTGAACATGTTCGCGCGTCACGCGCTGGCCTTTTTGGCGCAGCGTTGCGTAGCAGGACGCTGGCTCGCCGCCGAAAGCTCGCATCAGATCCAGCACATGCGTTCCGAGAACCCACAAATCTTCGGCACCGCCTCGCGCATCTTCTTTTCCTCGTGCTCGAATTTCGAGAACATCGCCGATTTCACCCGCCTGGATCAGTTTGCGTATCACGTCAAGTTGCGGGGAGTACCGACTGATGTGAGCAACCGCGAGTTTCAGGTGTCGCATTTCACAGGCCTGAATCATCTCGTCGGCCTCGCCCAGCGTCCGGCAGAAGGGCTTCTCCATATACATGTGGCAACCATACTCAGCGCAGGCCAGTACCATATCGCGGTGCTGATCCGTCCATCTTGGACAAACAGCAACGATGTGCGGGCGTTCCTTGTCCAGCATCTCGCGATAGTCGGCGTACGCCCTGGCGGCACCCGTTCGAGTCACAGCCTTTTTTAGCCCCGCAGCGTCCTGATCGGCAACAGCGACGACTTCGCAGTCATCAAACGTCTGCCAGACGGCGTCAAGTCCATGACCATAGTCTCCACGTCCGGTACTACCGATGATTGCGACTTTGTATCTGGCCATGGAATTGATTACCTCAGACGTGATCGGCGAACAAATCTCAAATCTCAAATCTCAAATTCGAAAACTGAAAACTGAAAACTGAAAACCTTCAAAACAAATCAAACATTTTCCGGAACAGCCCAGTGACCGTCACGATATTGACGACGAACCATCGCATTGGATGCCTCGTCATTGGTGATGGTCTCGGTCACTGCGTCAAATTCCAGAATCTTTCGAGTGCGTGCCGCAATGTTGGCCAGATGCACAACAGTTGCCGACAGCCGACCGGCATCAACGGAAGCATTCATCGTGACTGCCGGGTCACGGATCGCGTCGAAGAAGTTCTGGTGATGCGCCGACAAGTCCGCTGAACCCGTTTGTTCCGCCAGCAGCTTGCCGCGTGGTCCATAAAGCTTCCAGCCGACGGAGTGCCCGAGGATCAGCACGCCTTCGGTGCCATAGAATGCGGCACCGTTCTCGTAGCCCTCCTGAACATACGGCGACCAGATTCGTTGTTCAAAAATCATTTGCTTGCACCGGCCTGACTTATCTGCGAACGGGTACTCGCAGATCGCGTATTGCGTGTCCGGAAACTGTTGATCATCGTCAAAGTAGCTTTTCTGACCAAAACACGTCACGCGGCTGGGATGCGTTTCGACACCGAGCCCCCACAACGCAACGTCAATGTCGTGAACCCCATCATTTCCGATATCGCCGCAGCCAAAGTCGTACCACCATCGCCACACGCCGTGGAGCAGATTCGGACGCCATGGCACCACTGGTGCCGGACCCAGCCACGTGTCAAAATCCAGTGGTTTCGGCGGAGTTCCTGGCTGTGCTTTTCCGATCGAACCACGACGCTGACTGTTCCATGCCTTCGAAACCAGCACTTCACCGATTTCGCCATTGCGGATGTGCTCAATTCCGTCTTTCACACAGCTCGTGCTGCGACTTTGAGTGCCCACCTGAAGTCGCTTTCCGCTGCGTTCGACGGCCTGAGCCAGGAGTCGTCCTTCGCGAACGTTATGGCAGCAGGGCTTTTCGACATAAACGTGTTTGCCGGCATCCAGAGCAAGGATCGCCGCGGGAGTGTGCCAATGATCGGGCGTCGCAATGAACACCGCATCCACCGACGCATCGTCAAGGATTTTTCGAAAATCACCCGTTGTCTCAGGCACTTTGCCGGAACCATCCTGCACGATCTTTGCGGCCGCAGCCAACCTGTCGGCATCGACATCACCGACCCATGTCAACTGCACATCGCGGCGTTGTGAAAGCACTTTGAGATGGTTTGTTCCCATGCCACCGCAGCCGATAAAACCGATGCGGATGGGTTGGTCATCGGGAATCCCGGCGTGCAGACCCGGTGCTGTTGTCAACAGCGCGGCAGCAGCGGCCGCAGTCGTCTTCAGGAATTCGCGTCGAGGCGGGATCATGGGAAAGCTCCGGCTGGAATGAGGGGCGGGAAGTCGCGAAGGTAGCGTTGACCATGCCAACTCGTCAACCAATCAGCCATATTCAGGGTGGCCTGCAAGTTGTTGAACCAGTGAAGCTCGCAGGGTGTGACTGGCTGGCGCGAAAGTCGGTTTCGCGACGGTAACTGAGACATTCTGTTTTTTTTCGGTTTGGAGCGCATAATATTGAAGTCCCATCGTGGAGTTTTGACCCACCAACGACGCAGCAATATCGGCCGCATTTGTGATTCGTCCCGGCAGGGACGGTTGAGAATAGCCCACCGTTTCAACGGTGGGTTGTGATGCCAGTAATCCGGAAAGTCCCGACAGGGACGGCAGATAGTTGCCAGTTTCTGGATGGAATTCGCCGTGCACCACTGAGGCTTGGTGCGCTGAAATCTGTTTATGATCGTCGTTGCTGACGGGGACAACTTTCGTCCCTGACGGGACTCACGGATTCAAACTGGCGCAATCCCACCGTTAAAACGGTGGGCTTTTGTCGAGTGTCCCTGGCGGGACAAACGCTGCGGAACAAAAATCGCCTCATGCTATGGCAATGGAAAAAAGAGTTGTGCATAGCCCACGGAGTGACCAGCGAAGCGCAGGCACACCGTGACAACTATGGACTCGCAGCCTCGTCTCGAATGGCGCGGAGACATGTCGTCTGATTTCCTCCCTCGGCTCCAAACTCGGTAGGGCGTGGGCCGCCTTTTGCGAAACAGAGAGCCAGCGTCTTGCCATCGATCTGGTAGATACCGTGGATTGCGACGCGGGGTTCGTGATCGAGCAGGTTGTCGTAATGGAAATCGATCGCTCGGTCGTCACCACAGTACGTCAGGTCGATTTGCAACCTTTCGACTTTCTCGGGTTGTTGCCCTGTGCCATCTGGTGCGACAGGCCACACCAGGAAAAACTCATTGCCTCTGATCCGAATGGGGGAGTCTCGGATTGCTCGCCGTCCGGGGCGGAGAAATAATCGATCGTCCAGGTGCCTTGCCGAGATTTGAGCCGCTCGGCAATTTCTTCGGGCGCTCGTTGATTCAGAACCGAGGTCGTCTGAGACGCCGCTTCCTCTTGTCCAAGCGCCTTTGGAAACATTGACTTCAGCTGTTCCGTCGGCACGGCCAGCAGCAGATCGCCGGTGTCTCGCAGTGTGATGGCGAGCAGTTCACCTTCACTCGAAAGCACTGGATAACTTTCCGATAAACCGAATTAATCTGGCTTGGTAAGTTGCCAGACGGGGCCGTCCGATTTTGCAGTCTGGCGATCGAGCAGCATCGCTTACGTCAGTGGCAAAGGACATGCGCTGGTTGACGGTGAATTGTATCTCCCGAAAGAATGGACGACTGATAAGCAACGCCTCAAGCAGGCCGGTGTTCCAAAGCACAAACAGAAGTTTCGCACACGTCATACGATGTGTCCTGACCTGTTGGATCAACACGCGGATCGCCTGCCTCATCAGTGGATTACAGGTGATGACGAATTAGGGCGTCCGATAGAATTTCGCAGGAAATTGCACGCTCGCGGCGAACAATATCTGCTGGCCGTGCCCAGCCATACAGTGATCAGAGACCTGGAAGTTGAACCGCCCGAGTATCAGGGAAAGGGGCGACATCCGGTGCGGCCTTCTGTTCGCGTCGATCGATGGATTGTCGAGCAGCCTGCCACCGCCTGCAAGCGTCTTGATGTCCGTGATGCGGAGAAGGGTCCGTTGATCATTGAGCTGCTGAAACATCGCGTGGAGACGGGCACACGCCGAAAAGGCGGAGTCTCCGAAGAGACTCTCGTCGTGATTCGGTATCGAGACCGGCATTACATCGCATCGATCATTCGACTCGTCTTTCGATGCGATTCACCCCGCGTCGTCAAGCACCGCGTCGAGACACGATTGAAACGTAATCAACTAGCGCGGCTATATCATTGGAAACGCCATAACCGCCTCGCTCCACTTAACTTAGAACGAAGACGGATATAGGACAGTCGAACTACGGCTTCCTTCAATGCCCTCAGAAGCCCGACAACCTGAGCCTCCATTTTTCCCTGAAACTCAACATCCGACATTGTACGAAACAGAGGTGAGCGTGTACCCTGGCCAACCATGAGGCGTCCTTTCCTGCGGTGTTAGTGTGACAACCAACATTCTGCAGAAGGACGCCTCTTTTCACAAATACCAATTCACACCATTTCTACGCGCAATACGCGGATCGCACCCGTACAGCACCGATGCTGATGCCCGCCAGAACGAGTATCAGCGGTCGCTTGTTCTGGCGAAAGCGGATCAGTCCATAGCTTAACGGCGTGCCAAGGAAGACCGTGACCGCCAGCAGAACGGCCAGCCATCGTCGCGTCCGACAGGCATTGCGGATCAGCCACCCCATTCCAATCAAAAGCAACACGGTGCCCGGAAAGATAACGCCCACACCAAACAATTCGTACAAGGCAACTCGCTCCTGCTGTGCGATTTAGAAATCGTATCAAGTGATTCAGGATGACATTGGACAAGCGACGGAATTCGAAGCATGCGTCATCGAATTGTTTTTGCGACGGTTTGGTTTCTCCATGGCGCCCGAGCAAGTATCATAAGTAGTTCTGCGACCTCACGACCAGGCTGATCTCTGTCCTCGACATTTTTTCAGGAGTCCTTTGATGACGTTCCCACAAAAGTGCATTCAGATCTGTTTATGTGCCATCGCATTGCTGGTCGCTGCAAATTCTGCTGGCGCTCAGGAATGGAAGAGCGGCGTGGAATGGCAGGAGCCGCCGCTGGTGACTCCGGGAGCCACCAATGCAGCAGCTCCTTCTGACGCAATCGTACTGTTTGACGGGACGAATCTGGATCAGTGGAACGATGGCGAAAACTGGCTGGTCCAGGATGGTGTCGCGATTCCGCAAAAATCCCAGATCATATCGAAACAACACTTTGGCGATATGCAGCTGCATGTCGAGTGGTCATCTCCTGCAGAAATTCGCGGTGAAGGTCAGGGCCGCGGTAACAGCGGGATTTTTCTGATGGGACTCTACGAAGTTCAGGTCCTGGATTCGTTTGAGAACCCGACGTACTTCGACGGCCAGGCCGGTACGATCTACAAGCAGACGCCGCCTCTGGCCAACGCGATGCGAAAACCAGGCGAATGGAATTATTACGACATCTTGTTCAATGTGCCGAAGTTCAAGGGCAACGGCAACATTGATCAGCCTGGTCATGTCACGCTGATTCAGAATGGAGTGCTGATGCTCAACCATTTTGAATTGATGGGACCGACCAACTTTATCGAAGCGCCACACGACAAGCCTCATGCCGAGACTGGCCCGATTTCACTGCAGTTCCATGGTGATTCGGTCAGATTCCGCAATATCTGGGTTCGGGAAATCAAGCCACCCGTCGGCCATCGCACAGGTCCGCCGTTCAACGTCCAGCCGAAGCCGAAGAAAGAAGAACCTAAACCCGAATCGACTGAGGAGAAGAAAGTCGAAGACAAGCCCGCCGAGCCTGAGAAGAAATCACCGTAGCAGGATTTCCCGAACAAGGACCTGCAGAAACTCACTATTTCGACTGTTCCATTTTGTTCGTAGTCCCGCCTTTAGGCGGAAATCCACCCTGCCAAACCATCAACATTCAGCCCATTTTCCGGCTAAATCCGGGACTACAAGCGAATCTCGGACAGTCGAACCATTCTTTTGAAGGAACACCGAGCCACATGGACACACACGATTATTTGATTGATCATTCCGGATTTGACTGGAAGACTCTGCTGGGTTCATGGGAGTGGCTCCTGGAAGACGACATGGAAGTGGCTCCATGGCTGGTCAGTCGCTTTGGAGACTTGTTCTTTGTTGACGAACTTGGCATCGTAAACTGGCTCAACATCAGCGACGGTGAAGTGACCGAAGTCGCGTCCAGTGAAGCTGAGTTTATCGAACTGCTCGATGTGGAAGACAACGCCGCTGACTGGTTTTTGATGGGGCTGGTCGATGAGATGTCGGAAGCCGACAAGACACTCGGCCCCGGCCAGTGTTACGGTTTCCGATCTTTGCCAGTGCTCGGCGGCGAACTCCAGTCCGACAACGTTGATGTCATTTCGGTCTGTGACTATTGGGCTTTCTGCGGGCACATTCACGCTCAACTCGACGGCTTACCTGACGGGACCGAAGTTGATATCGACATGCCGGAACGCTGAGGCAATATTGCGGATCCGCAGAGAGCCCGAAATTGTTAGGGGGGACATGAAGCGGAACTCGTCGTAACACAGAATGTGCCTGACGAGATTGTGTACCGCCTGAACAGGAAAGAAACTTCGCGCATCGAAAATCCAGACGCCGCCTTTTAATTTGAGCAAATGCCCCTAACGGTTGAAAATCACCAAATGTGTGACGTCGCAAGTAGTCGCAGCGTTAATATGCAATTCGACCGCCAAACAGCCAGAAAGGGCTCCCGTGCCTCATACACCCCGATATGACGTTCTGATCAGTTATCGTCGGCAAGATCCGGATAAGGCATTCGCTCGGGCGCTCCTCAAGCGTTTGGAAGCAGTGGGTCTGACGGTCGCGATCGACGAACGCGACTTCGACCCCGCAGCGACTTTCCTCGAAGAAATGGAACGGTGCATCAAGGAGAGCCGGTTCACACTGACAGTGGCGTCTCCGCGTTACTTCGAAAGCGGCAACTGCATCGAAGAAAGCATCATTTGCAAAGTGCTCGACATGTCCGAGCGACGACGGCGACTGATTCCCTTGGTCATCGAAGCCGTGCAGATGCCAACGTGGCTCTACAACATCGTGGGTGTCAACTTCACAGACTCCGATCCTCTGGTTGATCCCTACAAGAAGCTCATTGCAAAACTCTCAAACCCGTAATCGGCTCGTCGCCAGCCGCCGCGTCGGCGGCGGCGAGCCTGAATCAGACGCATCATCCGCAGACTTCCGCGGAACATTCGCCAGCCAAGCGCAAACACAATTTGCCGTTTCCCAGCCTGGGCTCGCGATTCAAGGGGCGTGAGGACTCACTTCAGAAAATTCATGACGAGTTGCAGCAGGCGGATGGGCGGGCGCGTTGGAGCAGGCGGGGGCATACATCCGGCGGCAGCGTTGCTCGTTCCATGACTACCTCCGCGACTGGGACCAGAATCTGCTCGCAGTGGCCGACTGGCACGACCCGCTGACGATGCAGTACCCGAAAAGCGTGGCCGCCGCCTGGCGGACGACTGTTGAACGACTGTTGAACGACTGAGTGCTCCGGCTCGCGAGCTGCTGAACATGCTGAGCTGGCTGGCTCCCGAACCGATCTCGCGAGAAATCTTCACAGACCACCGAGCGGCCGTTAACGAACTGATCGACTACTCGATGATCCGCTGGGATGCGGGCACGAACATGCTGCAAGTCCATCGGTTGGTTCAGGAGATTTCTCGTTCGCGGATTCCGGCAGACGAACGGAGTGCCTCACTACAAGCCGCCTTGCATGCAATCAACACCGCAGCGCCGACCGCCCCTGACGATGTCCGCCCCTGGCCAGTGTGGAACCTGCTGCGTCCGCACGTCAGCGAATTGATCGCTCACGCCGATCAAAATGGCATCACCGATCCGACCGTCCGGCTGATGAACGACATGGGCACGTTGCTGTGGGCGAAGGCGATGCACGGCGAGGCCGAGCCGCTGATGCGCCGCGCGCTGGCCATCGACGAGCAGTCCTGCGGAGCCGAGCACCCCGACATCGCCATCGACCTCAACAACTTGGCGCAGTTGCTCCAGAAGACGAACCGTCTGGCGGAGGCCGAGCCGCTGATGCGCCGCGCGCTCACCATCTTCGAAATCAGCCTGGGGCCGGATCATCCCAGCACGCAAACGGTGGCCAGAAACTACGCACTGCTGCGCGAGGCTCAGCAGTAGCCTGCATTGTGCATAGAGAAGGCCGTGCCAATGCCTCCGCGTCGTGTGTCGGAACAGGTCAAACCCGAGTTTCGCGTTTTGACATTTTGGCGGCAGGTCCCTTGTTCAACTGGCGGTCGCCATTCCGGCTCTTGCCGGGTTTGCGCGATCCGGCCTACTGCTCTGTCAATCGTGTATTGATGTGTGCCACTGGCTCTGCCAGTGCTTCCTGCAAATGGGGAGCACTGGCAAAGCCAGTGGCACACAACCCATGAATGAATGCATGACAGAGCACTACCGTGCCGTGCGTAATTCTGACTAAACCGGCACTTTTGAGGAATTCGGCGCTGGATCATGCCTTGTGCGAAGGAAAAATTGCCTTGAACTGAAAAAATGTGCCCTCGGGCAACCTTGTGGCCTTGCGAGACTTGATCATTGCCATTGCAATTCGCCACTGTGACACAAATGCCGACAGGTTTCGCCTGGATTGAAATCCTGAAACAGCAGAGTGGAGTTTTTTGAAGACGCAGCGGCACGCCGTTCGTCGTGGAGAAAGAATCGTCAATGGCCTCAGAACCGATCTGTGATTTGAAATCGCTGGATTTCGGCAAACCCTTATTCACGCTGGAACAGATTCGGGAGATCAACCCACAGCGGTTTGAAATGGAACAGCTTTCGGCGATCATCCATGTTGATAAATCTCAGCATCTGATCGTCGGATACAAGCAGTTGTCAGACGATGAGTTCTGGGTTCGCGGACACATGCCCGGTTTTCCGTTAATGCCAGGCGTTGTGCAATGCGAGGCCGCCGCCCAGTTAGGAGGCTTCTACGCTCGAAAATATGATCTCATCGGCGGTGATTATCTGGGCTTCGGCGGAATGGACGAAGTCCGCTTTCGTAAACCGATTTATCCGGGTACGCGTCTTGATCTGATCGCGAAAGTCACGCGCGTGATGGCACGCCGCCTTGCACAGTTCAATTTTCAAGGCTGGGTCAATGGTGAACTGATGTTCGAAGGACAGATGCTGGGTGTCACCGTTAATAAAGCCTGATACGGTCCAACAAAGCCCGACATATGCCAACTGCGTTGATCAAACCCATAAAACCCTGGTTTCAGACCATCGAGGACGTTGGTATCTCACTCAACTGGTGCGAATTCTTCGGCAACAACCAGCCCGTTGAACTCGATATCGGCTGTGGTCGCGGCCTCTTTTTGTTCAACGCCGCAGTGACGACGCCTCAGACCAATTTCGTTGGTCTGGAGATTGACTACCGCGAAGGCCGACGCACGGCCACGCGACTGATGAAACAAGATCTCCCCAACGCGCGGGTGATTGGCGGAGACTGCAGAACGCTACTGACAGAATTGATTCCGCAGGCATCCGTTCAGGCCGCGCATGTGTATTTTCCGGACCCGTGGTGGAAGAAGCGGCATCATAAGCGGCGCCTGTACAACGACGAATTTACAATGATGCTTGCCAGGATCCTGCGGCCCGGGGGCTTGGTCCATCACTGGACCGACGTCGCTGACTACTTTGAGATGGCACAGGCGCTGATGGATCATCAGCCCGAATTCATCAGATTCCCGACGCCTGTTGAACGCGAAGCCACCAGCGATATGGATTACCACACCAGCTTCGAACGCAAGAAGCGCAAGCTGGGATTGCCGATCTACCGCGGACTGTGGCAGCGACGCTGACGCATCCGCCATTACACACGTCCGCATCGCCTTCGCAGATCACTGTTCGGCGACGGTGCGAACACCGTCACCGAGTTGGCTCTATTCCGGCTTCTTTTCGGCTGCATTTTCGGCTGCGTTTTCGCGTTTGATAGCTTCGTAGACTTCTTCGCGATGCACAGAGACATCGCGCGGAGCCTCGATCCCAAGGCGGACTTTGTCGCCGCGGATTTCGATCACCATGAGAGTGATCGAATCGCCAATTACGATTTTCTCGTCTTTCTTCCGGCTGAGTACTAACATGTCCAGTCCCTGGTCAATCTTTCGTCTTGAATGATTGCTGCCTGACCTGATCGTGCAATGCTGATCCAACGAGGAACAGCGGTC
>JANOUN010001188.1:0-3854 GCA_031416875.1 Planctomycetota bacterium
AATCAGCGCCAACTGCTAAATCACAGCAAATCCGCTGATCCACGATCACGAGCTTTGTAAATTGTGCTAAGACTTGTAACTTTTTCCGGGTAAAGATGAGTCCGGCAGAAAGGACCTACAGAAGACAGTCCTTTCCGGCAGAAAGGACCTACTTGAACAATCATCCGCGACTGCACCCCTTGCGATTGTCGCTGAGGCAGTGGGAGGGGTTGAGTACCGTTCAGCTCAACGACAATTTCAGCTCAGGGGCGAGAAGTTCCCGTAGTTTTTCGAGCGCCTTGAGTTGCAGCTGTCGCACGCGTTCCTTCGAAAGACCCATATCGGCGGCGATTTCACGCAACGTCCGCACGGGACTGTTCTCGGACTTCAGCCCGAAACGACTTAACAGAATCTGATGTTCCCGATCATCCAGCACAGACCCTGCTCGTGCCAGCAGGTTATTCACAACCGTTTGCGGATCATCGCAAATGGGTAATTCCAGATCCCTGTCCGGAACTGCCGAGAGCATCTCGGAGGCAGCATTTGGAAATCGCTCCTTGCGACGCTGTCGAGTCTTCCAGAGACGAAAGAAATGTCGCTGAATCGAATGCGTGGCGTATGTACTGAAGCGGAAGCCTCGTGAGTAGTCGAAACGGTCGATGGCCCCCATCAGAATCATGCAGCCGTCACTGCTGAAGTCGTCCACATCGCCATGCTGGGATGAAAACTTTCGGGCGAGGCTGGAGACCAGACGCAGGTTGGAATTCACGAGCTGGCCGCGAATCTGTTCCACGAGATTCAGCTTTCGGTCAATCTCATCCATCGCCTTCTTCGAAGGAGCCGTAGGAGACAGGCGACTGCGGATTCTGCTCACCCGAAACCGCAACAGGTTCAGAGCCCGAAACAGCACTTGTTCCTGCTCGAAGGTCAGCAGCGGAGCATCAGAGTTCCAGTCGCGGAACACTGGTCCCTCGTCAAGATCCAAACCGGCAGTGGCTGCCAGGGACTCGCGATCTTCGATCGTTTGCGTCCGAAGAGATTCGATCAATGCGACCGCAACGTCGATAGGTGCGGAGTCTCCTTCCAGACTTTCAAAGTCACTTGCCGGAATGAAACGCATCTCGATCGCCAATAATGCGGCCGCACGAAGTTGCGATTTCGAACCGGCCGTCAATTTCTTCGGAGCAGGCTCACGCAGTGTCTGCGGACGACGGTTGGAAGAACTGCGTGATTTGAGTTTATTCGGCATCTGACACGCTCCATTTCGTTCAAAACGATCGTGCTTAAACGGTCACACTGTAACAAAACATTCATTTGAGTCAACCGCCGTGATTCTGCGATAATAACTGATGAATACACCTATGTATTGATTTATGCGGATTTTCACGAAATTTAGCCGAAACACTTGCGGAAACAAAAACGTTCTATATTCTTAAATATCGTTCATACATCGCAGTCACTCAGTCAACTGAGAATCATCGGAAACCGCGCGGTTGAAGGGAGCAGACGTGAGTTAGCTCGACCACGATGCTGTGGTCTTTTCGCATGAGCGTGCACAGGAGTGCGAGTCGGCGGAGCGACGTCGCCTACGTAGCTCAGTCGCTCCGCCGACTGAGATTCATTGGTGACCGCGTGGTTCACCGGAAAAGACACGAGTTAATGTGACCACGATGCTGCGGTCCTTTCGCATGAGCCATGACATGATCACAATCAACCGGGATGCTGACGAGCGATGCTACGTGCTGACATGCTCTGTCGTGCTGCCATGTTCCCGCGAACACGTCTTTGCCTTTTTCAGTGATGCGTTCCAGCTGGAACAAATCACGCCCGACTGGCTGCACTTCCGCGTTCTCACGCCAGCTCCGATTGAACTGCAAAAGGGCAGCCTGATCGACTATCGCATTCGGCTGCACGGGATTCCCGTCGGCTGGCAGACGGAAATCTCGTCATGGGATCCGCCCTGCAGTTTCACCGATCGTCAGATCCGCGGGCCGTATCGGCTCTGGGAGCATCTGCATACGTTTGAAGTCGTTGATGGCGGAACACTCGCGATCGACCGCGTCCGTTACAGACCAACTGGCGGACGTCTGGCCAATTGGCTGGTCGTGGAAAACGACCTTCGCAGAATCTTTGAATACCGTCGGCGACGAATGCTTGAGCTGTTTCGCGCAACGGCCTCGGCTGCTGAAGGAGCACATCCATGACGCAGACTCCCGCCATTCGCGTGAAGCATCTCAATAGTCATCCCGTCCGTGATGACGGAAAATTTGTCGTGTACTGGATGACCGCCTGTCGCAGACTGTCGTCCAACTTCGCTCTGCAGCGCGCGGCAGAACTGGCTCGCGTGCATCGCAAGCCCCTGTTGATTGTCGAGGCGCTGCGGCTGGATTATCCGTGGGCAAGTCGTCGATTGCATGCGTTTGTATTGCAGGGGATGCGCGACAACCGCGACCATGCGCTGCGGTATTCGCATTGCTACGTGCCGTTTGTGGAGACGACTGCAGGCCAGGGCAGCGGGATGATGGAATGGATTGCATCTCAGGCAGCCACGATCGTCACCGACGACTTCCCGTGTTTCTTTCTGCCGCGCATGATCAACGCCGTCGCGCGTCGCGTTGACGTGAAGGTGGAAGCCGTCGATTCCAATGGTCTGTTTCCGATGCATGTCGCAGACACGGAGTTTTCCACAGCATACGCCTTTCGTCGTTATCTCCAAAAAAATCTGGGCGTGTATCTGCCTGTGATGCCGGAAGCGGAACCGCTGGCCAATCCGGAAACCCCGCGGCTGACAGCTCCACCCGCAGAACTGACTACGCGCTGGCCACTCGCCGATCTGTCACTGCTCAACTGCGAAGCAGCAGCACTGGATCGCCTGCCGATCGATCAGAATGTGAAGGAGGCTGCCATGACAGGCGGCCCAAACGCCGCTCGAAAGCAGTTAGCAAACTTTCTGAAAATGCGACTGTGCCGATATGCAGAGGATCGAAATCAACCCGACGAAGATGCGTCCAGCGGACTGTCACCCTACCTGCACTTTGGTCACATTTCCGCTCATGAAGTCTTCCAGCAACTTGCGGCACAGGAAGGCTGGTCGATCAACAACCTTGCCGATCCGAAGTCGACGCGCGGCCGTCGGACTGGCTGTTGGGGAATGTCGGAGAACGCAGAATCGTTTCTGGATGAACTTGTGACCTGGCGCGAGCTGGGGTTCAACATGTGTTCTCGTCGCCGTGATTTTGATCGCTACGAATCACTGCCGGAGTGGGCTCAGACGACACTCCGAATTCACGAGTCCGATCCGCGCCCTGTCGTCTATTCGTTTGACCAGATGCGTAACGCCGAGACGCACGATCATCTATGGAATGCCGCTCAATATCAGCTGACATCGACAGGCCGCATGCACAACTATCTGCGCATGTTATGGGGCAAGAAGATTCTGGAATGGTCGGAGACACCGCGTGCCGCGCTCGACACCATGATTGAGCTCAATAATCGTTTCGCCGTCGATGGACGCAATCCGAATTCCTATTCCGGAATTTTCTGGGTCCTCGGACGCTACGATCGCGCCTGGGGGCCTGAGCGTCCGATCTTCGGCAAGATCCGTTATATGACGTCAGAAAACACGGCCCGCAAGCTGCATCTGAGCAAATACCTGCAACAGTTTTCACCACAGTAGGGTGTGTGAAGCGGAGCGAAACACACCATTTTCATACGCTTTCGCGGGCGGTGCGTTGCGCTGCGGGCTTGGAAAAGGGGTCAGGAACCAATAGCCAAATGGCCCGAAGGGTGCTGCGCACTATTAGTTCCTGACCCCTTTTCCAAGCCGAGCAGTCTTGTCGCTCACAGCGCCGTGATTGGCCTTGTGATGGCGGTTC
>JANOUN010001189.1:0-4068 GCA_031416875.1 Planctomycetota bacterium
GTATTTTCGTTAAGAACGCAGGGGCTCTGACCATCACGGTCGTGGGCAGTGTGACGGGTGTGACGATCACCGGTGCCAGCGGCAACATCAGTGTTGTCGCGGCAAGTCCGCTGACGATCAACTCCGCAGTTTCGGGACCGGGGGATATCCTTGAACAGGCAGGCGACAGTGCAGCCCCCGGCGACGTGCTCACAATCAACGCCAGCATCACCAGCACTGGTGGCGGCACCATTGATCTGATCGCTGGCGATGACATTAATCAAACGGTTGGCACGATTACAAGTACGGCTGGTGCAGGCGCGCGGCTCGTTCGATTCAAGGCGGACAATGAAGGAGCGGGAGTGGCCGACGCAGATCGAGGCAGCATTTCGCAGACCGGCGGGAATATCGTGGCCACAAACCTCGTGTTCCGCGCTCTTGCGGCCGTCAACGTCACTTCCTCGACCAACAATGCAACGAACCTGGCGGCGAGTGTCACCGGCAGTGGCTTTGGCTTCGAGTATCGCGACGCTGACTCGCTGACTGTGACCACCGTGGATGGGGTGACCGGACTCACCACAATCGATGCCAAAGCGACGATCTGCGTGGTACTTGGCAATCTCACTCTGGCGCAGAACATCAGCGTGGATACCGGCACGGTGCGGTTGCAGGCGGATGCCACCGGCAGTGCGATCCTCGACGTTGCGAACTACAACATCCGGATCACTGATCTCCCGGCCGGGCTGCTCAGCCTGTCAGATATGCTCTCGCACACGATCTCTCTGGACGTCAGTGCCGATGGCTTTGGCTGGTATCTCGACGCGGATCCCGGCAGTGACCACGAGTTTCTGGGAGCCTCCCCTGCTCCGGCCGGCATGGATCTGCTGACGGTGATCACTCACGAGTTCGGGCATCTGCCGGGGATTGCTGAGGCCGATCCGCTGGCGTTCCCGCATCATATTATGCGGGAAACCCTGCCCACCGGGACGCGGCGGCTGACATACCCGCTGTCCGCCACTGCCGAAATTGAGGTGAGATCGGGCCGCACTTCCATCGTGGATGGAATCAGCACACTGAGTCTGGGCGAGACTCCCCTGGTGACTCGGCGGCAGCAGAGCTTTGTGATCAAAAACACGGGACTCACACCGCTGACGCTCGGAGCGATCACGGTTCCGACAGGCTTCAGCGTCGCGTCCGGATTCGGAACAGACCTTCAACGGACTGGTTCCCGGCATGTACCGGGTTTCCGCCAACTGGACGACCCTTGCCAACAGGGCCACGGTGTCAGTGGCCGCTGAGCCCGGTGGTTCGGACATGCGGCAATGGCTCGGAGCGATGACAGCAGGTGACGCCGACAACCAGGAACTGCTCGACGCCGCGCTCGATCATGTCATCCTCAGCCTGCTCGGACCAGAGAGCGAGTTCGATCTGTGCTTCTGAAACCGGACAACACACTGAAGGAATCTCTGCTGTCTTCCGAATAGCTCGGCAGCGGATACACAACGGCGATGCATCCAACTCGGTTTCACCGGGACTTTTTCTTCAATCGTTCCCGCCAGGCAGTCAGTGTGCCTTCGGGGTCGGCTTCGAACGCCTGTTTGCAGCCTTCGCAGCAGACGAAGTAGGTCTTTCCGGCGTGAGTGACAGAAATGGTGCCAAGGCCACCAGTGACAATACACTGCCGTTCGCCCGTGTTTCCGCTCGCCAGTCGTTCGCCAGCCCGCGTCATCCCGATTTCATATTGCCTGCGAAAGGCAGACTCGGAGCTGAGACTTTCTTCGAAGAGCAACGTCATGCGAATGTCATTGATCTTCCGCACGGTGAACCGCAGGCGAGGTTTGCCGGGTTCCGGGGCCGATTCAAACACCCAGTGATCCTGTGCTGACTTGTCGGTCTGAGCGGTAGAATCTGATGCCGGTGACTTTTCCGGTTCTGTCATTTCTAATGCGATCGCAGGCTTTTCCGGCTGATGAAGTTCGACGATCGGCCGTCCAGTTGCGGAGGCGGCTGCGAAGTAGATCCGCGAGGATTTTTCGCCCGGTTCAAGTTGCAGCAGCAGGCACGGGATCTTTTCATCGAAGTGCCAGACCGTGTGCGCTTTTTCAGACCACGCACCGGAATTCGAACCACGTTTGGGCTGCGCCACGCCTCTCCAGTCACCGACAAGAAACGACAACGGAGAAAGTCCGGCGACAACTTTTTCCCGGTTCGTTTCGGCCTTCGGCAGAATCACAGAAGGCGTCTGCAGGGATGCGACTTTCGGTTCGTCAGGACTCCCGCCTGACGCGGCGATGATCAGCGGTGTGATGAGAGTGACAATGATCAGAGTTCTCATGGCTTCCTCAACAAAAGCGGCGTTTCTTTCGCGGAGCGAAAGACGACAATCCTAAAACGAATGACGTTAGACAAACGCCGCGCCGCTCACGTAACAGTATACCATCCGGCCCCCGCTGCGTCGATCGGCAGGGGTTGCCGGTTCTGCATCGACAATGGAGCGAAGGAAGGCGACGAGACAATCCCGATCGCCAGAGCGTACAAGCAGACAAATCGATACGTGCGGCATAACTTTCATCGAAGCGCGAAAACGCAGGATCGGTACGTTAGAAAGGCGAGCGAGCGAAAGCATGGTCTTCCGATGAAGACACTCGGGAGTCCACCGAGATTGGCGGTGGGTGACCGGAACTAAGATTTGTCAGGATCAACACTTCTCACACTGGTACACAGAGTGGAAAGTCGCTCAAGGATGGGCGTATTTCCGAGCGAGACCATTTGATGAGACACCAAGGAGGGTACTATGCGACCAGCACACCACGTGTGCTCGGGATCGTTTCGGAGACTTCTGACGCCGACTGTCATTTGCCTGACAGTCTTCAGTCTGAGCGGTTGTGTCTCTGTTTCGACGTCCGACCCGGTTTGTCAGAGTTCTGGATCTTACGGCCAGCCCTGCGGAGCAGGAATGTGCGGCCTGGAAGGGCAGAACGACGTACCTCGAGAATTGCGCAAAGTTTCATTGCCGGCCTATATCGTCGAACCGCCGGACGTCTTGTTGATCGAAACCGTCAATAACATTCGTCCTGCGACGGCTCCGGTGCATGTAGGAGAAGCGTTGCTGGTTCAGGTGAACCGCACGATCCCCCTGAGTCAGACCGAGGAATCCGTCTCTGCTCAGTTTAAAACCATCAACGGCATGTACATGATCGGTTCAGACGGATATCTGAATCTGGGCCCGGAGTATGGCAAGATTCTGGTCGCCGATCTGCCGCTGGAAGTCATTTCGCAGCGAGTCGATTCACATTTGCGACAAGTGTTGACGGATCCTCAGGTTCTCGTCACTTTGCCAGCACCTCAGAACAAACAGTTCATCGCAGGACCGCACCTGGTACGTCCCGATGGAACAGTCGGCTTAGGTGTCTACGGCAGTGTGTATGTCGCAGGCCTGACGCTGCAGCAGACACGCACTCAGATTGAACAGCATTTGAGTCAACATATTTATCGCCCCGAAGTTTCGGTTGACGTGCTGGCCTACAACAGCAAAGTCTATTACGTCATTACCGATGGCGGCGGGGCGGGAGAACAGGTCTATCGCATCCCGGCGACCGGAAACGAAACAGTGCTGGACGCCATCGCCGGTATCAATGGACTGCCCGCTGTGGCATCGAAGGGTTCCATCTGGATCGCTCGGCCATCGCCGAACCAATGTGCTCCGGATCAGGTCCTGACCATCGACTGGAACGCGATTGCTCAGGGGGCTCAGACGGGCACAAATTATCAGGTCCTGCCAGGTGACCGAATCTATGTCAAAGCATTGCCGCTGGTGACGTTCGATACGAAATTCGCAAGACTGACCGCACCGATTGAACGAATCCTTGGCATTACGATTCTTGGCAACGGCACCGTGCGTTCGCTGCAGGGTCAGAATCTGAATCAGAACAACTAAAAGGAGTTCAGCATGAGATGCGGAGTTTTCTGTAGGGTGTGACAAGCGAGCAACGCGAGCGCGGGCACACCGAGGATTCAGCGCACATGTGGTGTGCCTTCGCAGCTTGCCAGCTGCTTGTCACACCCTACGAATTTCAAAACTCCGGATAC
>JANOUN010001190.1:0-3612 GCA_031416875.1 Planctomycetota bacterium
TAGCGGTGCTGCTGACGCTGGCTCGCAGTCTTCCGCCAGAATCTCTGCGGTCACGAAAGCAGGAAGCGATTCAGCTAAAAGCTGCCGTGCAACTGTTGATGACATTCATCAAGCAGCAGCGAACCAGTCGCTTGCAGGAAGAAACTCGAATATTGGTTGCGTTGATTGATGACGAGGAATTGGAAGACGTGGTGTCGGTCAGTGTCACACCGGCAGCTCTGGCGTTTGATCTCCTGCGGATGATTGGCCTCGATTCGCCGGAGGTTCGTGCCTTACTGTTTGAAGAAATGCAGCAAGTCCTTTCCATCCTGCCGAAAGCGACGGGGTCTCAGCAAATACGAGAACGTATCGCATTGGCGCTGGCGCCAGCCCTTTCGGCTGATGTGCTCGACCAGCCATCGCCGTTCAGGCAGTCGGATGTTCCGGAAGAACTGCTGTTCAGGCTGGCAGAGGCAAGGTTTCGCGTCGCCTCTTCAAAGCCCGATACCGGAAATCTCGGAGTCGAAGGAAATATGGCCAACCAGGTTTTCGAAAACGCCATGAATCGACTGTTGCAGGGTTCCGACTGGCGAGCCCGCTTGAAACAGCTCCAGGCGATACCTCATCCTGAGCCAACTGCAAAAGTTGAATTGCAATAAACCCGACAGTTACATCAGAGCACCGAATGTGAATATCGATGCCTGATCGCGGTCATTTGATTTCTCCGCATTGGCGATTGTTATCCATGTACTTCCGTTCGACGTGCCGACCTGTATCCGAATTCCAGAGCGATCATCTCCGCGAGAAATAACTGACCACGGATCACGCAGATGTCACGGATCTGAATTGCATTATCCGTAGTACTAACAGTGAATTTCTTGTTCTCCCGCGAAGATTTTCAGGCGTCTGTTTGCAGAAGTCAGGTCTGGCAGAAAAATGTGCGGCAGAAAAATACAGAGCACGACTTGAGGTCTATCTGCGATTCATTTTTCTGCCATCAATTTTTCTGCTGCATGTGTTCCTGTGTGAATGACAACACTCTTCTTATGTCCCGACTTCGAAGCTGGGTTGCGGGCGAAGCCCGCGCTGGGACATCGGTGCAATCCGTGGTTTCCGATCGTGCATCATGACCCGCGTCTGCAGGACAAACCTGTAGGTTCATTCTGCCGAAATGGACTTTCGCCGGGGAAATCTGTAAGACTGGCCAGCCGACGGAATCTGCAGAATGCCTCAGGCGATGAATCTGGCCGATCGGCTCTGCGACTTTAACCGCTGCCAGCGAAGTACCGGCCAAAGCGATTTTGGATGAAATCTTCAAACACAATTTCTTCCTGCCGCACAAATCCGCGATTTGGCAGTTTCCCCTGAGCGTGCAGATCGACCGCAGCACAAATACCGGCGGCAGTCGTGATCTGGATGGCGCTCCAGTGCAGTCCCGCGATGTCCTGATGGTAGATTTTTCGCACATCCGTGATCTGCATGAACTGTCCATTCTTCATGCCTGACACGTTCACGAAGGTGATCACGACGTCCTGATACGTTACCGGAACGGCAGCCTCAAGAATTTCCTTGACCAGCCTGCGACGTTCAGAAAGGCGCAGATCCTGCAGCAGAAAGCGCATCAGTTCGCAGTGTCCCAGATAACGAATTGTGCGGTAATTGAGTTCCCGAACCTTGCCCTGCATCGTTTCACACAGCGATCCGAGACCACCAGAGGTGTTGAACGCTTCGTAGCGAACTCCGTCGAGCAAAAACTCTTCGTAGCCTTCCAGCGGCAGGACTTCCAGCAAACGCCCTTCATGAATCGCTTCGCACGGATTGCAGTATTCGTTAATCAAACCATCGGTAGACCATGTCAGATTGTACTTCAAGGCATTACTGGGGAACTGCGGCATCGCACCGACGCGCATATGAACACTGTCCAGACTCTGAAACTGCTGCATCAGATGATTGGCGGCGATGGAAATGAATCCAGGTGCCAGTCCGCATTGAGGCATCAGAATACAGCCTTCCGGACAATTTTCCGCCTGTAGCCGCACGGCGCGCGTGGTGGCGACGTCTTCTGTCAGATCAAAGTAGCTGGTCGATGTTTCCACTGCGGCGGCGGCCACTGCCGGATTTGCGGTAAACACCAATGCAGAAATCACGGAGTCGCGATCCTGCATCAGCGAACGTAACTGCCCGGGATTGCCGGCATCCGCGATGACCGTATCGACTGGCACCATGCCTCGCAGTTTTGTCAACGCCGCACTGTCCGCATCCGCGACGAGGACTTCGAAGGTACCTGCGGTCTGCAGAAACATGGCGATCGCGCGTCCGATTTTTCCGGCCCCCAAAACCAGCACGCGATGCATGACGATCTCCACACAGTATTCAGCAGTCGAAATACATCGCGAATTCGTAAGGATGCGGACGGCGATTGATCTCATTCACTTCGTCATTCCGTTTGTGCTGAATCCAGCGTTCAATCACATCCGGCGTAAACACGTCGCCTCGCAGCAGAAAATCGTGATCGCTTTCCAGAGCATTCAGCGCTGCGTCCAGGGACGGCGGTGTGCAGATCAGCCCTGCACGTTCCTCAGGTGCCAGATCGTAAAGATCCTTATCCTGCGGACGACCTGGATTGATGCGATTCTGAATTCCCTCGAGCATCGCCATCAGGATCGCGGACATCGCCAGGTACGGATTACAGGCCGCATCCGGACAACGGAATTCAAACCGCCGCCGGGATTCTTCACCGGAATTGGCCGGGATCCGAATGGCCGCAGATCGATTTCGATAACTGTACGACAGGTTCACCGGCGCTTCGAAACCTGGTGTCAGCCGCTTGTAACTGTTGGTGGTCGGACAGCAAAACGCCAGCAGTGCCGATGCATGCTGCAGAATTCCTCCCATCGCAAACATCGCAAGTTCGCTGAGTCCTCCGTAGCCGGATCCTGCGAACAGCGGATGATTGTCCTTGCACAGCGACAGCGTCATGTGCAGCCCCGAACCGTTGTCGTTCCAGATCGGCTTTGGCATAAACGTGGCGGTCTTGCCGTACTGCGCGGCGACAATGCGCACGATGTACTTCAGTCGCAGCAGTTTATCAGACATGCAGACAAGCGTGTCGTTCCGCAGATCCACTTCACATTGTCCACCGGATGCCACTTCGTGATGCTGGCCTTCCGTCTTGATGCCGCTGTCCTCCAGCAGCATCATGATCTCAGTCCGCAGATTCTGCAGCGTATCGACCGGTGGCATTGGTAAGTAGCCTTCCCGATGCCGGATCTGATTGCCACCCTGCGGACGTCCTGGAGTGCCTCGATTCCATTGGCCTTCGACGCTGTCGATATAATAGTAACCTTCGTGCTCCCGCTGATCGAAGCGTACGCTGTCGAATACAAAGAATTCGACTTCCGCCCCGAACAAAGCACGGTCTGCGATGCCGGTGGACAGCATATAGTTTTCGGCTTTGCGGGCGATGTTACGAGGGTCACGCGGATAGGTTTGATGTGTGACCGGATCCTTGACGTTGCACAGCATCGCCAATGTCGATTTCATAAACGGATCGACAAAGCATGTCTGCGATTCCGGTACAATGAGCATGTCGCTTTCGTGAATCGACTGCCAGCCTCGCATGGACGATCCGTC
>JANOUN010001191.1:0-5505 GCA_031416875.1 Planctomycetota bacterium
GCCAGTGTTCTCCATCGGCATGAAACACTGGCAGAGCCAGTGGCACACAACCCATCAATCCATGACTGACAGAGCATTAATCTGTTGGTGCGGCACCTGTCAGCGACACATCAGCCACCTTCGCCCGCAGGCGTCCGGAGATGCTGTTTGCCTTCACCAGCGCGTCCATCACGAGACTGAATCCTGCAGGAATCAGAATCAGCGTGAAGAACGTAGAGACAATCATGCCGCTGAGAACTACAGCTCCGAGACCCTGGTACAATTCGCTTCCCGCGCCGACGCTCCACACCCAGGCACCGTCAGCCCAGATTGGGAGAGGCACGACGAGAGGCAGCATGCCGAGCACTGTGGATAAAGTGCTCATCAGGATCGGACGCATGCGGGTTCGCACGGTTTCGCACACAGCATCCACGGAATTCATGCCCTCTTCTCTCATGTAGTTGAGGCTCTGGTGGACGATCAGGATCGCGTTGTTGACCACTGTTCCGATCAAAATCACGAAACCCAGCATCGTCAGCATGTCGAGTGGCTGGTAAACGAATACATTCATGATCTTCAGTCCGCCGAGTCCTCCCACCAGAGCCAACGCAACACTAATCATCACGACCAGCGGATACAGAAACGACTCAAACAGCGCAGCCATCAGCAGGTAGGTCAGCAGCAGAGCCAGCAGCAGATTCCATTTGAGGTCAAACCATGTATCGGCCAGCTTGTCGGCGGTTCCAGCGAGGCGAACCTGATAGAGGCCGCTCTGAAAGTCTGCCTGCTCCATGAGCTTTGCGCACACCTCATCCTCGGCAAGCTTCATTGCCGTTTCCAGCGGCATACCTGGCATTGGCTTCACCTGAATCGTGACTGCGCGCTCTCGCTCTGTGTGATTCACCTGCTCTGGCCCAAATGTCAGCAGGACATCGGCGATCGATGAAAACGGAATTGTTGCCCCGGATGGAGTCTGGACAGGCAGATTCTCGATATCATGAGAGTGTTTGGAAAACTCCGCGTCGCCACAAATAACCAGATCGATCCGACGTCCCTCATGCCAGTAGTCGCCGGCGAAGGCTCCATCCACGAGGGCATTGATGGCATAGCCCATAGATGCTGCGCTAATTCCCAGTTCAGCTGCCTTTTCGATTTTCGGGATGACATGGATTTCAGGGCTGTTTGCATCCAGGCCGGGAATCGGACGCAACTGGTGGCCTGTCGGCATCCCTGCTTTGTCGACAAGCGGAAATACACCTGGGATTGCCGGGCGGCCCGGGGCTTCCGGCCGGCCTGTGCAGATTTCAAATGCGTACCTTGCCTGTTTGAACAATTCGTCGAGGTCAGGTCCTGTGATTTCAATATCGATCGTTCGTCCGCCACTCAGGCCGCTGTCGAACAAACTCGACTGACTCACAATGGGAATAACACCTGGTTGTTTGCTGACAACGGCCGACAGGACGGGAATCAGCTCCGCGGCCCGCAATTCATCCACAGCGCGAGCACCCAGAAACAGACTGCGCCCGCGGGCCACGAAAAAAAAGTTCTTTATTCGAGGCGCACCGGGCTTGGCTTCTCCGGTCCAAAAGGGAGCCAGCTGCCGTTCAATGTCTTCACCCAGTTCGATCATTTTATCAATGTTGTAACCGGGTGGAGGCAGCAGGATCGCGATCACCAGATTGCGGTTTCCGGTCGGCAGATATTCCGTCGCCGGCCAAAGCAGAAAACTGCTCCACACCGACCCGATGCAGAAGATCGCCACAACCAGCAGTCGCCACAACCAGCTTCCCCGGGCCGATAACAGCCGTCGCATCAATCGAGCCAGCAGTTCGTTGGCCCAGTGACAGAATCGAACCAGTCCGAACAGACCCGAAGGACCAAGGCTCGTATTATATTCGAGACTGGCAACTTTCTGATTTCCCAACAGCCAGCAGGCGGCCGCCGGAATGACAGTCACGCTGACCAGCATCGAAATGCCGACCGAGCAGGCAATCGCAATTGAAATATCCTGAAACAATTGCCCCGCCTGACCCTGAACAAAAATGACCGGTACGAAGACTACAATCATTGCCAGAGTTGCCGCAAGCACTGCCCCCCAGACCTCCTGAGTTCCCTGCAGAGCCGCATCGCGGGCAGACTTACCCATTTGAAAATGACGATAGATATTCTCCAGCACTGTAATCGCGTTGTCAGCCACCATCCCCACTGAGAAAGCCATCCCAGCCAGACTGATCACATTGATACTGCGACCAAACAACTTCACAAAAATGAACGTGGCGATCACGCTGATCGGTATGGAGAGTCCAATGATAATGACCGATCGCACGCTCTTCAGGAACAACAGCAGAATGAGAACCGCCAGGGCTCCTCCGGAGTACACATTGCTCTCTACGAGTGCGGTCGCCGAATCGAGATACTCGGTCTGATCGTAGACCTGCTCCAGGAAAAGCCCCTTGGTTTCCAGAATCCCAAGGTTCAACTCTTCGCAGGCGATGCGCAAATTGCTGCCATAGATTCGAGTGCACTCGGCCAGCTCCAGGGTTGTGATTTGTCCGTCATGATCGAGATCGAGTTCGTCGCGAGGGGGCCCCATGACTTCCTTAATGTTCGACCCGGGGGACTGTTGAGCATTGACGGCCAGTGCATTCACGCCCATTTGCCGGACGACACCGTCTGGTTTCTTGTAAGCCACTCCGACGGTCGCCACATCGCGCACTCGAATTGGCGAGTTGTCTCGATTGACGATAATCGTCTCTTCCACCTGTGCCGGAGCCTGAAACTGTCCAATCGTCCGGACGACATTACGCTGGCTGAGTTCCGGAATGTCGCCAGCCGACGTATTCTGATTCTGAGCAATCAAAGCCGCTCGAAGCTGATCGATCGAGACTCCGAATGCCGCGAGGCGAGTGGGGTTCACTTCGACCCGGAACTCCTGCTCCTGTCCACCAAATACGTTGCCGTTCGCAATCCCCGGAACTCGTTCAAATGCCGCTTCGATATAATCCTCGGCAAACTTCCGCATCAGGGCCGGGTTGTTGCGTCCGAGAATAAAGGTCTTCAGGACAGGATGTTCGGCTGCCAGCAGATTGAGCTGAGGCAGATCGATCAGGCCCGTACCTTCCATCAGCGGAGCGAGGGGCTTTCTAAGTTCCGGTTGAAGGGAAATCAGATTCTCCAGGTCTTCTCTGGTCGGCGGGATCGGTTTGAGGATGAACCAGGCGATCGCATTGGTGTTCGCGTTGACCGTGGAGATCACAGGTTCCCGAGCTTCATCCGGATAATCGGGAACCTGATTCAGCTTTTCCGCAACGCGTGCCCGTGCATCGGCCAGATTGGTGCCGACAGCAAATCGCATCGTGATGGAGCCCATTGAGTCTGAGCTTTCGCTCTTGAACTCATCCATGCCTTCGACGCTCTTGAGCTGCTCTTCCTGTTGTTCAATGATTTCCCGTTCGACTTCTTCGGCACTTGCACCGGGCCAAAGCGTGGTGATCGTAATCTCAGGCTCAACAACATCCGGTGTCAACTGCACCGGAGTCGCCAGATAGGCGATCACACCAAACAGCAGCGAAAGGATCACGCCGACCGTTAGTTTGACAGGGTTTTCGATGGAGAACTTGATCAGGTCCATGGGGAGTCAACGCGTAGGAAGAAGTGAAGAGTTGGATTCATGCAATGGTTGACGGCTGCTGGTCCCTATTTGTTCTGCCCTGTTCCTTCGTCTTGCATTACCTGCACTGTCTGGAACGGCCGGAGCCGCGGAGCGCCATCTGTCACCACCTGCATACCGACCTCGAGGCTTTCGCCAGTGACCTGGATCCACGTTCCGGAACTGATCCCCGGGGTCACCACGACCTGGCGGACACTTAGGGATTGCCCCTCGACGAGCGGATTGATGACATAAATAAAGTTTCCCCGTGATGTTCGCACGATCGAATCTTTTGGCACCAGGACTGCATCGACGCTCTCGCCGCGAAAAGTGGCTTCCGCCATCATGCCTTCGCGCAACGCGGGGACCGGCGGCATCGTGGATGCATCGATCTTGTTTTCGATTCGCACGATCACAGGAAAACTGCGGGAACCACTTTCCCAGTTGCTGCGAGGTACGACTGAATCCACTTCGCCCGTCCATGGGACAGCCCTTCCGTCGCGACTTCCGCTTCCCTGCACTTGCAGCGTCACCGGTCGGCCCGGCGCAATCTGGTCGATGTACTGCTGATCAATCTGCACTTCGACTTCAACTTCGTTCAACTGTGCCAATGTGACGACGGCCGCCCCTTTGGACAGCCATTGACCGATGTATGTGTGCTCTTCGACAACGAATCCGGTGAAGGGGGCTTTCGTGGATCGCTTTTCGCGTTCGGCCTGAAGAAAGGCGACATGCTTTTCCTGTGCCTCCAGGCGTGCTTTTGCCTGCAACACAGTTTCCGGACGTGGGTTGGAGATCTTTGACAACATCGCGGCGGCCGCGAGCTGCGTCTGTTCGGCAGCGTCCAGCGTATCCTGCGCATCTTTGACTTCCGACGGATTCGCGGCACCGCGTGCGCTGAGTGCTCTCAGTTCTTCCGTCCGCCGTTTTGCGTTGGCATACATTATGTCCGCTGACAACTTGCGGGCCTGCGCCTCAGCTTCGTCTTCTTTGCGAGGCACACTGATTTCCTCCAGTTCCGCCTTGCGTTCGCTGAGGATCGCTTCCTGTTCTTGAATGTCAAGGTTCGTGGATTCGTTCCGCAGTTGAGACAGCAAAGTGCCCTCGCTGACGAAATCACCAACCTCAATCGGAAACTCAGCAACGACACCTTCTGATCCCGACGCCACGATGCTCAAATGCCGGGGTCTGACGTTCCCGAGCGCCCGAAATTCCGGAGAAATACTTTCCTGCCTGATCGTGGCGACACGCACCAGTGCCGGCGGTTGAGCAGGTGGTCCCGCCGGAGCCTTCGCGCCACCTGTCGATGCCGCGTCTGGATTTTCTTCTACGGCCTGCGAGGCCGATTGGGAGCAACCAGGCACAATCGCTGCCAGTGTGATGACGAGCAGGCAATTCACAATGACAATACCGTTTTTCATAGCAATTCTTCGAGCGTTGAAAAAGGTGTCTGGACTTTTGGAGGCATCAAAATACACGAAAAGAACCTGATGCCGGAGAGTTCCAGACACCTTTTTCAACCCAGCCTACAACAACCGACTGACCGTCGCCACAGCGTGGTCGTCAGTTTACCGCATTTTTCAAAGCCGGGCTGGTCAACTATTAAGAAATCGCCGCACGAAACCGTCGCACGAGACTGGTTTCATCGACCTCGTAACGCAATTCCAGGATCTTTGATGCAAGCTCGAACGGGAATTCCGACAGAGACGCCGAGTTCTCAACCTGCACATAAGCTCCGTCAACGAGACCATAGATTTCCACGCGATTGTCAATCCATCGCCAGATTTCCGGGACCTGGAAATCGGCGTACAGCGGCATTTAGCATGAGTACTCCGTGGTCGTAGGTCATTCGCACTCCTCGATTGCCGTCAGCGGAC
>JANOUN010001192.1:0-13078 GCA_031416875.1 Planctomycetota bacterium
AGTACGACGACCGCGGCGCGGAATGTGATTTCGGGCAACAACCGGTACGGCGTCGAGATTCTGAACAGCTCTTCGACCGGCAATGTGGTGCAAGGCAATCGCATCGGCACCAATGCAGCGGGCACGGCCGATTTGGGCAACTCGCTCAGCGGCGTGGAAATCGGCAGTGGTGCGAGTTCAAACACGATCGGCGGCACGACCGTGGCGGCGCGAAACATCATCTCGGGTAACAACCAGCATGGTGTGTACCTGCTGGGTAGCGGCACCACGGGCAACATGGTGCGAGGCAATTACGTGGGCACGACGGTCAACGGAACTACGGCCCTGGGCAACATGCTGGCGGGCGTGCGGCTGGTCGGTGTGTCGTCGAACAGCATCGGCGGCACGGCCTCGGGTGCGGGCAACCGAATCGGCTTCAACGGCCAGAACGGCGTCCGCGTGACGGGCCTGGGGACGGCGAATCTGATCCTGCGCAACTCGATCTTTACGAACACCGGCCTGGGGATCGACTTGAACGGCGACGGCGTGACGGCCAACGACACGAATGACTCGGACACGGGGCCCAACAAACTGCAGAACTTCCCGGTCATGACAAGCGTGGTGCTGAGCGGCGCGAATCTGAACATCACTTACTCGATACCCTCGATCACGCCGAATTCGACGTACCCGATACGAGTCGAATTCTTCATCGCCGACGCCGACAATCAAGAAGGCAAAACGTTCCTGAGTTCGCATTCCTACACCTCGCCGGGCGTAAAGGTGGCCACGATTCCGGCTGGCAGTGCGGTACTTGGGACGAAGATCGTCGCCACCGCGACCGACACCAACGGCGCTGGCAGCACATCAGAATTCTCGGCCAACCGCACCGTGGCCAGTTCCCTGTTAGCGGCGGGAGGGGCGGCACCGGCCGGGACCGGGGCGGCCAGCCTGACGTCCGCGCAACAGCGGCCGGTCGTGGATTCGGCGATCTCGCGACTGATCGCCCAGGGCTTGACGGCGACCCAGGTGAATCAGTTGTCGTCGGTGACGGTCGATATCGCCAACCTGCCCGGTGCCGGAGGAACGGAGATTCACGTCGGGCTGAACGGGAACGATCCATTGTCCGGCGGCCCCGGCAATGAATTTCTCGTCGTCGGCCGAGGTCAGGGCGTACTAAACGGCAAAGGGAACCAGAACCGGCTGCCCCCGGGCGTCACACATTTCGCTGCTGTCGATGACAACACGGCATTCCTGCAGTCCATCAGTGCAACACAGTCTGGAGCCGGCCCATTTGCCGCTCGCAGGGCGGTTCTCACGCCGGACCTTGTTCCACGCTCAACGGTCTTAAACGCGGGCAATGCCGCCCCGCTAACAAGTCATGCCGACCTGATTCTGGACCGGCTGTTTGCAGCGCTGGCCGATGGCGTCATCAAAGACGCAGGAGATCTGCTGACATTGTTCTGAAGCTGAGTCTCCGGGATGTCGATTCGAAACGCGATTTCAATCTGCAATTGCTGATTGAGTTCTTTCTGATCATGTACGCGGAGTACTGCGTCTCAGACGGAGAATCGCTGTTTTCGATAATGGCGCGCTTCATACGCGGCGGGGAATACACGGACCTGTTGGGATACGACGCTTGAAAACCTGTGGCTGTCCGCGTGGTCGATAGAGCAACGTCCCCATCATCCACCCGACGCGACCTTCCGTTCGTGGCACGTCGGAGACTACGGCGACAGCGTCCGCAACACGTCGCTGACGCCTGCGGCTTGCCGTTAAACGATAAACATCTCATCCATCGCCGTGTTGATTCAATGAGCGGATCGGCGCTAGCCACCGGTGAATGTCTGAATACAGCAGGAAAACACCGGTGGCTAGCGCCATGCCGTTCACTTTTTGTGACTATTCTTCACGCGGTGCGAATTGACAATGGCGAGCGGCTGGGCGTGAGCTCTCCGTGGACCGCGCATGAACACACGGAGGGCTGACGCCCAGCCGCTCGCCTGACAGGCGAGTTCCGGCTACGGTTGCAATTCGCGGGTGAACACGGAATGATTGGGGCTCCCACCTCGATTCCTTCTCCTTCTTTTCGAAGGCATGCCGATGATTTCCTGCCTCCGGCGATACTTCACGTTTGCCTGTCTGCTGAGTGTCTCGATTGTTCCTGCGATCGCCTGTGCCGAGGACTGGAAAACGCTGACCGTACCGGATGCCTGGCGCAGCGTGCCGGGCGGAGATCTGGCACCGATCGACGGATATTCATGGTATCGCACGCTCGTCAAAGTGCCGCCGGAATGGGACGGCCAGCAGTTGACGCTGTTCCTGGAAGCACTGGATGACGCTCGATCCGCGTACGTGGGTGGTCAGCCTGTCGGCGCGACCGGCACGTTTCCTCCCCAGTTTCGCAGCGGGCTGGGTGAACGTGGTCGCTATGTGGTGGATCCTTCTCTGGTGAAGGGCGGAGGATTTCTGGCGGTTGCCATTCGAGTCTACCAGAATGATCCGCGGCCGAATTTCAGTGTCGCTCCGCCGGTGCTGATGAATGAAACGACGAAACAGGCCGTGCGAATGGAAGGTGTCTGGCAGTATCGTCCGGGTGACGATGCAGCATGGGCGACCGCGACTCCTGCGGATTTTGGCTTTGATGCCACGCAGCCGCTCAGTGAACCGGATGCTGTCGCCAAAGGCGTGTACCTCAAAACCGACGCTGTCGATGACATCGAAAAATATGTGTCTCGCCGCAACGGTGATACGGAACCGCTCAGCCCGACCGAAGCCGTCAAGCACTTCACGACTCCGGATGATCTATCCGTGCAGCTGGTACTTGGTGATCCGGACATTGCTCAGCCGCTCTTCATGACCTGGGACGAACGAGGCCGATTATGGGTCATGGAGTATCGGCAGTATCCGGATATCGCAGGTCTGAAAATGGTGAGTCGTGATACGTTTCTGCGCTCAGTCTATGACAAAATTCCGCCCGCGCCGCCCAATCACGATAAAGGGGCAGATCGGATCAGCGTGCATGAAGATACCGACGGCGATGGTGTTTATGACAAGCACAAAATCTTCGTTGATGAGCTGAATCTCGCGACTTCGTTCGCCATTGGCCGCGGCGGTATGTATGTCACAAATCCGCCCTATCTGTTGTTCTATCCGGACAAGGATAAAGACGACATTCCCGATGGCGATCCGGAAGTGCTGCTGGAAGGCTTCGGCATTGAAGATTCGCATTCCGTGATCAACAGCCTGCGCTTCGGCCCCGATGGCTGGCTGTACGGGGCTCAGGGAAGCACCGTGACCGGCGTCGTGAAGAAACCAGGCACCAAAGATCCGCCCGTGCGATCGCTTGGCCAGTTAATCTGGCGATACCATCCGGAGCAGCACCTCTACGAGATCTTCGCGGAAGGCGGTGGCAATACGTTTGGCTGTGAGATCGACGAAAAGGGTCGCATCTTTTCCGGCCACAACGGCGGCGACACGCGCGGATTTCATTACGTGCAGGGCGGATACTATCGCAAGGGTTTCGGAAAGCACGGACCTTTGTCAAATCCCTATTCGTTCGGCTTCTTCGAAAACATCAAGCATCACAGCGTGCCGAGATTTACGCACAACTTCATCATCTACGAAGAGAACACGCTGCCGCAGCGATTTCGAGGCCAGTTGTTCGGCATCGAACCATTGCAGGGTCAGGTCGTGCTGAGCAACTTCAAGCCGTATCAGTCGACATTTGAAACGGAAGATATCGAACGAGTTCTGACGACCGATGATCCGTGGTTCCGCCCCGTCGATATCAAGGCGGGCCCCGATGGTGACATCTACATCGCCGACATGTACGAACAACGCATCGACCACAGCAGCCATTATGCCGGTCGCATTGATCGCACAAACGGTCGCATCTACAAGCTCACTCACAAATCCGGCGACGACAAATCCGGCGAGCGGGGCGGCGTCAGCCCCCCGGTACATCCTCATCTGAAACTCGCACCCACCACCGACCTCATCAAGCTCCTCGACCATCCCTCAAAGTGGCATCGGCAGACTTCCGTCCGACTTCTTGGCGATCGCAAAGATCCTTCCGTCATCCCTCAGCTCACCGCCGAACTCGCAGCCACCACCGGCCAGTCCGCTCTGGAACGCCTCTGGGCACTCAACGCCTGCGGAGGCCTGACAGACGAAGCCGCCATCAAACTGCTCGGTCACAACGAGCCCTTCGTACGCGCATGGACGGTACGGCTGGTCTGCGATCCGAAGACTGTGTCCGCCCACGTTGCCGCCGCGATCACTCAGACCGCCAGCAGGGAACCGTACATCGACGTCCGGAAGCAGATGGCATGTTCCGCGCGACGCCTGCCGCCGGAGCTGGCTTTGCCGATCATCCGGGAATTGCTGCACTTTGATGAAGACGCGGCCGACATTCATCAGCCGCTCCTGATCTGGTGGGCGATCGAATCTCAGGTGGGCCGCACGACCATCAACGACATCATGAGGAAACTGCTGGCCGATCCGGCCACATGGCAACGTCCGCTGGTCGCGGCGCACATTGCGGAACGCCTGATGAAACGCTATGCATTGGCGGGGACTCGAGAAGACCTGCTCAGCGCTGCGGCTCTGCTGGGTTCTGCTCCGGACAGGCAAAGTACCGATCGACTGCTCAAGGGTTTTGAAGAAGCGTTTCAAGGCCGCAGTCTCGCAGGGATTCCGGATGAGTTGATCAGCGCACTGGCGAAGAGCGGCGGTGGTTCTCTTGCACTGCGTTTCCGACAGGCTCAGCCGGATGCTGTTGCCGAAGCCGTGAAAACGGTTCGCGACCCCGCTGCAGCGCCCGAAGTCCGCCGCCAATTGATTGAAATCTGCGGCCAGATACACGCCGCCGATCTGTTGCCCTTGCTCCTGGATCTTGTGAAGCACGAACAGAATCCCTCCGTGCTGGCCACGACGTTAACGGCGCTGCAGAATTATGATGCCGCTGAGATCGCAGGTGACGTGACGGCTCGATTCGCAGGTCTGTCCGAAGAACCGCAGCTCGCCGCGGAAGCCCTGCTGGTCAGCCGCACGGCCTGGTCAAAGCAACTGCTCAGTGCCATTGATGCGGGGACCATTTCCAAAGAAATAATCAGCAATTCGGCCCTTCGAAAAATGCTGATGCACGGGGACGATTCCATCAACGCCGCCATCACAAAACACTGGGGCGAAATTGCCGCGCTGTCGCCCGCTCAGGTGCAGGCTGAGATTGCTCGTCTGAACACTGTCCTTTCCGCCGGTTCCGGCAATCCTCGCACCGGCAAGCAGCTGTTCATGCAGAACTGCGGTCGCTGTCACCTGCTGTTTGACGAAGGCGGTCGCATCGGTCCGGATCTGACTCCGTTCGCCCGCACCAATCTGGAACGGATGCTGATCAGCGTCGTCAACCCCAGCCTTGAGATCCGCGAAGGCTTTGAAAACTACGTGGTGGTGACGATGGATGGTCGAGTCCTCAACGGATTCCTTGCGGACAAAGACAGCCAGATCGTCATCCTCCGCGGCGTCGATGGTCAGAACGTGATCGTCAAAAAGGATGACATCGACGAAATGCACGTCATCCCGCAATCCGTCATGCCCGAAGGTGCATTGAAACTGCTCAACGAACAACAGATCCGCGACCTGTTCGCCTACGTTCGTGCATCGCAGCCTGTGAATTATTGAAGGTGTCATTGACATTGGCTCGTTTAACCGCGTGCCCAGCGGGCCGCGCGAGCAGCGTCACACGGGCTGGATTCCCACGCGCGGGGCGTTGCCCACGCGGTTAAACGAATGTGCCATCCTCAACCGCTCGCGGTATAGTCGGCAGCACTGCCGAACAGTTCCGGGTGTGCCTGTCGGTAACTGAGCCAGCATTCGTCGGCCCAGTTCTGATCGTCCACATCCAGGGCCGGGCTGCACGGGCGTTCGTAGTGAATACGAAGCATATAACTGCCGTCCTCATACACCTGATTCAGAGCGGCCTGCAGATCAAGTGCCACATCGGGATCCGGCGCAACCAGAGGAATGCCGAACTTCGGCAGCCGATTTCGCAGCTGCCGGGCAATGATCTCGTACTGAGTTCGACCAGGTTCGAATCGATTGACGGTCACCAGATATTCAAAGGGACCGATCGCTTCGAGTTGTTCCGGAGAAAAATCGACCATGCGCGTCCCGCGTCGCAGCAAATCAATCTCCACCAGATGCGTTGAACTCTGCAATGTCGCATTCCGCTTGCGAAGATATTCGTCGCGTCCTGGCCCAGGCGTCTTGTTGATCGGGCTGAGCACTTCGATCACAGTCACGACTTTCAGATCCTGATAGCGGTCCAGGATTTCAATATAGTGTTCTCGCACAGGTTCGCTGGAGATCTCCATCACCAGCGGTTCTTCCACTTCGACGTCGGCGACAGCCGTTACTGAGTCTGTCAACGTCCGCCCGGGACGCCTCGCTTTCTGAATCCACAGGTCCGGAATCCGCTGCATCTTAGGGATATCGATCATCACTCGTTCTTCAACCGACGCGACGTATCGAGGACGAAGAACGGGAGCAATCTGGCCGCGAATCGCGTTGATGAGCCCGCTATGCACGCCGGTCCACAGGATGGGATGTTCGAGATACGGATCCATACCCGGAAAAGGTGTTGACATTATGTTACCAGTGATATCGTTGTTGATGTTCTGGCGAAGACTCGGACATGAATGTCCAAGCTACGGGAATCACAATTCAACTCAGATCCAGCACACCTTTGCTGTCCCCGTGTTTGTCGAGTTTGGCGCCCATGCGGTCGGCCATGGCAAGGAACAGATTATTGAGCGGTGTTTCATTCGGATGATTGACGTATCGGCCGGTCTGGATCGTGCCGCCACCGCGGCCGGCCAGAATGATCGGAAGATCGTCGTGGGAATGGCGATTTCCGTCTGAGATCGCGCTGCCGTACAGAATCATGCTGTTGTGCAGCAGATTGGAATCGCCTTCTTTGGTGGACTTCAGTTTTTCAAGGAAGTAGCCGAATCGTTCGACGAGATAGCGGTCAATGCGAGCAATTTTCTCCATCTTGTCCTTGTCGTTCTGGTGATGAGACAGTTCATGATGACCGTCACGAACTTCAACTTCCGGATAGGAGCGATTGCTTCCAGCGTCGGCAAGCATCAGCGTGGCAATCCGAGTTGAATCGGTCTGGAACGCCACCAGCAGAATATCGAACATCAACTGGGTGTGTTCTGCCAGCACTGAAGGCACTCCTTCGGGCAGTGTGAGGTCCGGGATTTCCTTTGGCGTGCTGTTCGCGCGTGCGATGCGTTCTTCGATCTCGCGGACGCTCTCAAAATACTCATCCAGCTTCCGTTGATCCGCACCGCTCACCGCCTGCCGCACGCGTTTGGCGTCGTCGCTCACAAAATCCAGAATGCTGCGGCGATTCCGCAAACGGCGTTCCATATCGGCAGCGGTTTCCGGATTGCCGAACAGGCGTTCGAAGGCCGACCGCGGATTCACCTCTTTGGACGTCGGCGTCGTCGCCGACTTCCAGGAGATATTGGATGAATAGGCACAGCTGTATCCGGAATCACAGTTCCCTGCGTTTCGACCGCGATCGATGCCCAGTTCAATTGAGGGTAATCGGGTCTGACTGCCGATTTTCTCCGCAATAGCCTGATCGATTGACTGGCCTACGGAAATATCAGCTCCGGAAGTCTTGCGAGGCTGAGCACCTGTCAGATAAGCGCTGGCATTCCGAGCGTGATCGCCGCCACCATCACCGTTGGCTCGAGCGTGATGCTGCGTCAGACCACTGAACACCAGCATGTCTTCCCGAAACGGTGCCAGCGGTTCAAGTGTCGGAGACAGTTGATAATCCTTGCCTTCGCCAGTGGGTTTCCACTTGTCCATGATGGCACCATTGGCCACAAAAATACATGCCATGCGTACTGGTGCCGTGGGAGCTGCCGTCGTCGCAGCCAGCAGACCCGGCAACCGCATCGATTCCAGCATTGGCAATGCCAGTCCTGTTCCGATACCACGCAGAACGGTGCGGCGATTGAGTTTGCTGAGGATCGTACGGCTCATCTTGAATTCCTAACTTGAGGGGCAGGATTTTTGGGGCGGGCTGATTTTTATTGATAGTGCGTAGGCCGGACCAAGCGAAGCGCTGTTCCGGCAGTCTTGAGAACTGTCGTTTTAGTCTCCTGGGTCGGGATTTTCGTTTATCGGCAAGCCGCAGGCGAAACTTGCCGACGACGCCTGCGGGTTGCCGTTAAACGATTAGAACGACAGTCTCCTTGTTCTATTGTGCAGGATCCAATTCTCTCAAGCGACTCCGCTTCATAAAAGGATCGGACGTTACGATTCCCTCGACTAGAGCAGAAAAGCGATTCCCGCGTTGTTTCATGAAGACCAGTGCCTGATCAACCGCACACTTGTCATAGTACTCAAGACCACGCCCCAAAGCATAGGTTAAAAGGCGTTCCGCAAAGGCTCGGTGGAACTGTTCCTGCCGCCCGCGAATAATGCCAATCAGCTCAATCGGGCCCGAAAACTTCTCACCGGAGGGCAGTTCACCCGTCGAATCGACGTCTCGTTCGCCTTCTTTGTCACGCCAGCGGCCAACGGCGTCAAAGTTTTCCAGCCCCATGCCGAGTGGGTCCATCGTTTTGTGGCACGACGCACAACCCGGATCTTTGCGGTGAATTTCCAGTCGTTCTCTCAGACTGAGATCTGAGACATCTTTCGCTGCTTCTTCCAGCGGAGGCACACCTGGCGGTGGTGGCGGAGGCAATTCTCCCAGGATATTTTCCAGAATCCATTTACCACGCTTCACCGGACTGGTGCGACCTGGATTCGAAGTCAGAGTCAGAATACTGGCCTGCGTCAGGAGACCCGACCGCTTTGTGCCTTCCAGCGACACACGGACAAATTCTTCCCCCGAAACTCCGGCGATGCCGTAATGTTTTGCCAGTCGTTCGTTCAGAAACGTGAAGTCGGCATTCAGAAAATCATCGATGCTGCGATTCTCCTTCACAATCGTGCTGAACAGCATCTCCGTTTCCTGACTCATGGCACTCCGCAGCGCCTCATCGAAATCAGGGAAGAGTTCCGGATTCGGGCGCACATCGGCAAGGTTGCGAAGATTCAGCCACTGCGCTGCGAAGTTGCGGCTGAGCGCCCTGGCCTTGTCATCATGCAGCATACGTTCGATCTGCGCCTGAAGAATGGCAGTGTCAAACAGCCGTTTGTTTTCGGCCAGCTGAAACAACTCATCATCCGGCATGCTGCTCCACAGGAAATACGACAGGCGTGACGCGACTTCGTATTCATTGAGTTTACGTTCCGTGGCGTCACCTTCCGGATCCGCTTCCTTGCGAAACAAAAAGTCGGGCGACACCAGGGCAGCCTGAAGCGCCACGTAAAGACCGTAGTCGTAGGTTTCTTTGAATTCACTCACGTTGCGATCCACCAGCTCGGCAAACCGAATGACCTCAGTATCAGTCACCGGTCGACGGAACGCATGGTACAGAATCGGACGCAGAACCTGTGATGCCGCATCTTTGACGGAGACGCTTTCGGATGGTCGCACGGTGACGAATCGACGATGTGTTTCATGCCATGCAGGTTCACTGCCGCCTTCCGGACCGATCACTTCGATGATACCAATCGCCAGGTTTCGGTCCCGACGACGTTTGTCTTCGGCTTCAGGATCATAGAAGTCGTTCAGGAAAGCCCCGCCAATCTTGTGGCTGCCTGCAGACAACGTCACGTCCTGTTCGAACCAATTCGCCTTTCGATGTCCTTTGACCTCGAATTCATGCACGTGCTGGCCATCGATCTGCAACGCCATCTTTGCGTCTTCGTCTCCCGCTTGCGTCGCCAGGGCACGAATTCGAATTTTGTATTTGCCCTCGGACGACGTTTCCACGGTCGCGGATACCGACCCGGTGGATCCCAGCATGCGGAAACCCTCGCCTTCCGGATCACCCCCAGCCGTTGATTCAGTTCGATCAGCGTTGAAAGTTTGCGTCAACCCTTTGGAAAAATCCCGTGTGTCGATCACAGCAGCCGCCACCTGTTCAGCAGCATCCAGGTATTTCTCCATCAACAACGGGGGCACGCTGAGCACGTCACCGATGTTATCAAAACCTTCGCCCACGTCGTCCTGTGGAAACTCGTCGGCCGGTGTCAGGCTGATTCCAAACAGATCGCGGATGGTGTTGTTGTATTCCGCGCGGTTCAGACGATGCAGAGTTGCCCGGCCAGCGTGATGGATTTGAGTGCAGTCGAAGTTGTAGAGTTCATCGTAGAAGATTTCGGTGACTTCCTTGCGGATATCGTCGGTCGGTTGTGCAGCGTAATCGGCTGGCGGCATCGCACCGGCGTTGATCATGCGATACACACGCTCCCACGTCTTACGTTCTTTCAGCAGTTGATCCACCGTGGACAAACCGTCGATCACAATCCCGCCTTCCTGAGATTCGGCGCTGTGGCAGTCTGTGCAGTGAGCTTTCAGAAACGGCAGGACCTTTTCCTCCAGTTTCTGCTGACGAGCGGCATGCTGACGAAGTACCGCATCACTCACACTTGCGGTGGGTGTCGCAGCGGCCAGGGATTCGACGTTGTCGGCAACGGCACTTGATGGCGACTGAGGCTTTCGGGAATCTCGCGGCGAGCGTTCTGAGCCCTCGGTTCCAGTCACAGTTGATTCATCATTTGCACGAATTGTGGTGACGTCGGCCTGTTGATTCCAGAACCAGTATCCACCCACGGCAATCCCACCGAACATCAATGTGGCACCAAACGCAATGATCATGGGCATCGCCGAACTTCGCGGCGCAGAGCGGACTGCGACCACGGCACGGCGTCCGCTGCGACTCCCGGATTCGCTGCGAACAGAACTTTGCGCCGCCGCGGAAAGCATGAGCGGCGAAACTCCACGCGAGCCGACACTTGACCTCACGGCAGGCGAAGGGGGATTGCCAACAGGTGCAGCGGAACGAAGTCTTGTTGTGGCTGCAGCTGAGGATTTAGGTAACGCAGTGGGTGCTGGAGCATGCGACGAGGGAGCTGATGACGACGACCGTCTTGTCTCGCCGAGAGCCGCATGGGGATCAAGCAACACAGGCTGTTTGCACTGCGGGTTCGGGCAACGAATTCGCCGTCCGAGAAATCGCTCCTCGACGCGAAATCGAAAGTTGCACGAATCACAGGAAAACAACGGATTCATAGCCCTTGACCCAACAGTTGAGGTGAGTTCAGGAGGTGTGCTGGAACGGGGAGGGAGCAACACCAGCGACGGCGGGACGAAAATTCTGGCAGCCGTGTATAATAACCCACAATTCGCTGATTTCGTTCGTGAAAACACGACCAAAACGCACGGTTTCTCTGACTGCCGGTTCTTTTTTCCAGGGCTAGACTTTCAACTCAATGAGGCCCGGATGCGATCGACGAGTTTATTGTCGGCGGCACCGGTGCCTTTGAGATTGTACATGCTGGCGGCCAGGAACTGGTTTCGCACGGTCGGACTGATTTTGTAGTAGTCTTCCAATGCGGCCGTGCTGAATTTGTAGTCGTGGGAGTCTGTGCCTTTCAGGAAGATCAGTCGGCGCGCGGCGTTCATCAGAGTTTCAGCGCTGTGATCGAATGACAGAAAGTTCATCGCGTGCTCGGCAGCCTGCTGCGGTTGCCGGCCAACGGCGTCAAAAATCATATCGACCGTAACTTGCTCCTTTGTCTCGACAGCCACCAGGGAATCGATCGTCGAGTTTCTGACCTCACCTCGCGACTGCATTGCTTCCCGGAACAGTGGCAGAAATGCAGCATTCTGCAGCAACAGCAGTTTGCGGGTCTGGGGAGTTCCAACATGGTCAAACAGGAACCGCAGTGCATTGGTTGTCGTCGCTGCATGCAGCGGAACGATGCCGGACTGACGCATCAGCAGCTCGCCCGCTGCCAGATGCATGGCATCGTAGATGGATTGCGGAGAAACCTGCCGATTCACCAATTCGACGACCAGAGTCGCGGCATCCTCAGCGGAACCAGTGCGCAATGTTGTCAAAAGTTCTGTTGTTGCGGCGCTGTCCAGTGTGCCGGATTCCCATCCGTCCCGAAATTTCGCCGCTAACTGCTGATTCGACTTCCACGCACGATCCGGAGCCAGATCGCTGGATGCCGGATTCGGTTCGCCGTTGTGATTCAGCATGGCATAGGCCAGTGATCGCAGCACAGGCTCCGCATGTTCCCAGCCGATCGTCTGCAGTGTTCGCCACCCGTTGGCCAGGAAGATGGCCTTGTGGCCGATGCTGCGAAAATCACGCGCCGCATATCCGGCAAACAATTCGAGCGTCTCAGCGGCTCCCAGATATCTGGCGATCCCGGCCGCCGCGACGTCCGCCTGTGCCACATCCCATTGTTGCATCGATTTATGGAACGCATCACGAACCTGGCCAGCCGACGGAACTCCGGCTTCATCGACCGGCGACATCGTCCAGTTGCCCTCAGACACATCCTTTGCCTGCGAACTCTTGAATTCATCGAGTGCCCAGAGAATGGGAAGCCATCGATCCGCATCGGGCGACGCGAGACTTGCCAGGTGTGCTGAGTTCACCACCAGCACGGCGTGAAACTTGAAACCCACCGCAGGTCGCGGTTCGACGTTTCGAACACCGGCGAGCAGCAATGCGGCCAGCAACTCACGATAGCTGAGTCCGTTTCGAATGCGACTACCGATTTCTTCGAGCAGCGTTTGGCGCGGCGTGTCTTCGATCAGTTTGACCAGCGGCTCGATCTCGGGCCGCAGTTGCACGATGCCACTGGCAACTCGAAGCTGTTCATCGCTGACGGGCCTTAAACCCGCAACGAGCTGGTGTGCAGTCAGAATGGAAACACCGGCCGAAGCCGACGACAGGAAACTGCGACGCGAAAAATGATGGCTCATGGAGATCTCCTTCGAAAGTTGCGAAGCATATCGCAGACGAACAGCAGGCGTCCCCATTCTCACCTGTTTCAGGTCCAGGTGCAATCGTGAGCGACGTAGGCGACGTCGCTCCGCGACTCGCATTCCCGGTGACGCACGTGCGAAAACAACGCCGCGCGGTTGTATCCAAAGGGTGCCGAG